>JAABTU010000231.1 GCA_011389715.1 Desulfotignum sp. | reverse complement strand
GCTGTATCCAAAACCATTGAAACCGCCACAGGGCTGGGATTTGCCGTTATTTTTGTGCTCACCGTGACCAGTCCTGTGAACTGGCTCATCTACCATGGGATGCTGGCACCCGGGGCCCTTTCCTGGGCCGGGTTTCCGGAAATGGATTTGAGTTTTTTAAAATTCATCACCTTTATTGCGGTAATTGCCGCAATTGTTCAGGCGGTGGAAATGGTCATTGACCGGTATTCTCCGCTGCTGTATGCCAGCCTGGGGGTATTTTTGCCCCTGATTGCCGTAAACTGCGCCATTCTGGGAACATCCTTGTTCATGGTGGAGCGCAACCACACATTTGTTGAGTCAGTGGTGTTCGGGGCCGGGTCCGGTACCGGGTGGATGCTGGCCATCGTGTCCATGGCCGCCATTCGCAAAAAAGTCCGGTATGCAGATGTGCCGGCCGGGCTGGACGGGTTTGGTTTTATCATGATCATTGCCGGGCTCATGGCCATGACCTTTATGATGTTCTCAGGAATTACCCTCTAGCATAACAAGGAGCATGCAGTGATTTACCTTATCAGTTTGTTGATATTTTCCGGCGTGATCATTATCCTTGTGTTTGTACTTTTATTTGTGGAAGCCAAAGTAACCACCCAGGGCAGCCATACCATTACCATCAACGACAGCAAAGACGATGCCCTCACGGTTTCCGGCAATCCCACGCTATTGTCCGCCCTGGCACAAAATGAGATTTTTCTGCCATCTGCCTGTGGTGGTTCCGGTTCCTGTGCCATGTGCAAATGCAAAGTAAAGGATGGGGGCGGTGCCATACTGCCCACGGAACTGGCCCATCTTTCCAGAAAAGAAAAAATGGAGAATATTCGGCTGTCCTGCCAGCTCAAGGTCAAAGAGGACATGGCCATCCAGGTACCGGAATCTATTTTCGGCATCAAAAAGGTCAACGCCGTTGTGGTGTCCAATGACAACGTCTCTACCTTTATCAAGGAACTGGTAATAGAGCCAGAAGAACCCATTGAATTTGAAGCCGGTGCCTATATCCAGATCGATGTGCCGGAATACGAGCTGACCTTCAAGGACTTTCACATTGACAGCAAGTATGTGAGTGAATGGAAAAAATACAATCTGTTCTCGCTGGCCGCCAAGGGGATCAAACCGGGTTTCCGGGCCTATTCCATGGCCAATCCCCCCCATGAAAAAGATATTGTCAAACTCAATGTGCGCATTGCCACCCCGCCCCCGGGGACGGAAAGCATTCCGCCCGGATTCGGGTCCTCCTTCATATTCGGGCTCAAACCCGGTGACAAGCTAAAAATCAGCGGTCCCTACGGCGATTTCATGGCCAAAGACACAGACAAAGAGATGTGCTTTATCGGTGGCGGGGCCGGCATGGCGCCGTTGCGCAGCCATATTCTCCATCAGCTGGAAGGCATCAACAGCAACCGCAAGATCTCCTTCTGGTACGGGGCACGGTCTGTCAAGGAGATGTTTTACCATGAGGAGTTCACGGACCTGGCAGAACGGTACGACAATTTCACCTATCATGTGGCCCTTTCCAGCCCGGAAAAAGAGGACAACTGGACCGGACTCACCGGGTTTGTCCACACCCATTTGATCAACTCCTATCTCAATGACCATGAAGACCCCACGGAAATCGAATACTACCTGTGCGGCCCCCCGCCCATGATAGATGCGGTCATTGATTCCCTCTATGAGCAGGGGGTGGAGGATGACATGATTTTTTACGACAAGTTCAGCTGATCCGTCATGGCTGAATTTCTGGGAATACAATTAAAAACCCCCCTGGTGCTGGCCTCGGGCATTCTGGGCAACAATGCCGACATCCTGTCCCGGGTCAATGGGGCCGGATGCGGCCTGGTGACCATGAAATCCATTGGCCCGGCCCGGCGGGACGGCCACAACAACCCCACGGTCATTGACTTGGGGTGCGGCATGATCAATGCCGTGGGCCTGCCTACCCCTGGATACGACAACATGGATGCGGAATGGCAGGCCCTTGCGGACCGGGATTTTCCCCTCAATGCCAGCATCTACGGCGGTTCAGTGGCCGAGTTTGCTGAAGTGGCCCGGTTTGTGTCGGACCAGGGACCCGACTGCATTGAAATCAACATCTCCTGCCCCAATTCCGATCACCACGGCATGCTGTTCGGGGTGGATGAAAAAGCAGCCCATGCTGTCACGGCTGCGGTGAAACGCGTCATCGATGTGCCGCTGATCGCCAAACTCACGCCGGCGGCCCCGGATATCGGCCGCATTGCAAAAGCATGTGAAGATGCCGGGGCAGATGCCATCTGCGCCATCAACACGGCCGGCCCCGGCATGGTCATAGACATTGAGGCAAAAATGCCGGTCCTGGCATTCAAAAAAGGCGGTCTGTCCGGCCCCATGATCAAACCCATTGCGGTCCGTTGCGTGTATGATATCTTCAGGGCCGTGTCCATCCCCATCATCGGTTTAGGCGGGGTCACCACCGGTGAGGATGCCGTGGAGATGTTCATGGCGGGCGCCACCCTGGTGGGTATGGGATCTGCCGTGCGGTACCGGGGCATCCAGGTGTTTGACATGGTGAACCGGGAACTCAACGACTGGATGGCCACCCATGAAACCACCAGAGAAGCGGTCATCGGTGCGGCCCACCATTCAGCCGGAAAACCGACCGGAACAATCACCCATGATCCGGTTTCCATTGCAAAAGACACTTCCAGCCAATACAGGAAAAACACCCCATGATTTTCGATCAGAAACCCGTCATGGTCCAGGTGGCCAGAAAAACCCTGCACAACCCCTCTTTTGTGACCCTGTTTTTTGATTTGGCCATCGATTTTCAGCCGGGCCGGTTCATCATGGTCTGGCTCCCGGGGGTGGATGAAAAGCCTTACACCATCTCCTATCATGGGC
Source organism: Desulfotignum sp. (assembly GCA_011389715.1). GTDB lineage: Bacteria > Desulfobacterota > Desulfobacteria > Desulfobacterales > Desulfobacteraceae > Desulfotignum. The sequence continues at coordinate 1,166 of JAABTU010000231.1, read as the reverse complement.
CGGAACGGTTCGGGATAACCATCGAGGCCAAAGGAAGATTTTCCAACCAGGCCCTGTCCCTGTCCCCGGGAGATTGGGTGGGCATCCGGGGACCTTTCGGCAACGGGTTTGATATCATTCCCTCTCCGCATGTTGCGGTGGTGGCCGGTGGCTGCGGCATGGCGCCGTTAGCCCCCCTGGTGGAACGTCTGGATCCGAACCTGTTCTTTGTCCACGGGGCCAGAACAAAGGATTTTATCCTGTATCCACAGCGGTTTGCAGTCGAACGCCATTTTACCACAGATGACGGCAGCCTGGGACACAGGGGATTTGTCACTGATCTGCTGGCAGCAGAGATTTGGCGCCGGAGGGATCAGGCACAGCCGCAGTTTGACATGGTATATGCCTGCGGACCGGAAATGATGATGCACGCGGTGTTCACCCTGTGCGAAGCCCACGGCATTGCCTGCCAGGTATCCATGGAACGGTATATGCGTTGCGGGTTCGGGGTATGCGGTGCCTGCGTGTGCAGTGACCAGGTGGTGTGCTCGGACGGGCCGGTATTCCATTCAGACCAGCTGCGGAAAATGACCGATTTCAACCGCACCGCCCTGCTCAAGTCCGGGCAGCCGGTTGCACTGTCCGAATACGTGTCCTGGCGCTGCCAGTGATATCACAAGCAAACAGCCCGAAAAACCATACACAACCAAACAGAGGATCCAATGACCCAAATGACCTACCAGGAAGCTTTCATCACCTTTCTTGTCCAGTGCAACGCCCTGACATTCGGGGAATTCCAACTCAAAAGCGGGAGAATCGCCCCGTATTTCATCAACACCGGCATGTTTGACACAGGGGCCAAGATAAAACAGCTGGGCACCTATTATGCCCGGGCCGTGCACGACCATTTCAACTCCGCATTTAACGGCATTTACGGGCCAGCCTACAAAGGGATTCCCCTGTGCGTGTCCACGGCCATGGCCCTGTCTGACATGGAGATGGACAAAGGCTATGTGTTCAACCGCAAGGAGGCCAAAACCTATGCCGACAAAAGCAGCACCGTGGGCATGGCCCTGGACGGGGACACCCGGCTCATCCTGGTGGATGATGTCATCACCTCGGGCAAGGCCATCAGAGAATCCCTCGACATCCTCAAAACCAGCGGGAATCCCCTGGTCAAGGGCATC
>JAABTU010000230.1 GCA_011389715.1 Desulfotignum sp. | reverse complement strand
GGGTGCCGGGTTCTTCGATAAACCGGTATCTCACCGATGTAATCTGGGGGGCCGGTCCCCAGTAGTCTTCATTGCGCACCAGATCAATGTGCTGGCCCCTCTGCCAGGTCACAAACCGGTAAGGTCCTGTGCCCACAGGATTTTCAGCAAACTTCGGGTCTTTGGAGTACTTGGGCGGCACCACCTTGAGCCAGTACAGCCGGGTGGGCAGAATAGGATCCGGCCCGTCAGTAATCACGTGCAGGGTCAGATCTCCTGTTGCCCGGGCATCTTTGATGGTGGAAAAAAATGAGATCTGCTCGGAATTGAATTCCGGGTCAATGACCCGCTTGATGCTGTAAACCACGGCATCGGCATTCAAGGGCTCCCCGTTGTGGAATGTAATGCCGGACCGCAATGTCACTTCCCAGGTTTGCGCATCCACCAGTTCCGGCATCCGGGCCGCCAGAGACGGTATCAGGTCCCCTTCCGGGGTCCGGCCGAGTACTGTGTCATAAATATTGTCATTCACGGCCCGCTCTCCCCCGTCTTCTCTGATCTGGGGATCCAGGGTGGTGGGTTCGGAGCCCAGCGCAATGGTGATCTGTGCATCTGCCTGTGCAGTGCCTGCAAGCGCCGCCACCATCAGTACCGCAGTCAGCAATAAACGCCCATACTTTTTCATCGGTCCTCCTTGGATTCAGCAGTTAATGTTTTGTTTTTTTCACCAGGACTGTTATGTCATCCACCCCCATGAAAACCTTAATTTACATAGCATATTTACTGTCACATTTATGCCAGAATTTTTTCCAGGCCCGCCTTTTTTATCCGATCTGCAACAGCATTCGTATCTGTGGTGTACATGTCTTTTGATTTCATGCGGTCAAACAGTACTGAACCGGAAAAAGTAAATTTAAGCCCCAATCCTTCCGGGGTCTGCATCTGCTGCCGGACAAAGGCAACTGCATCGCCAAGCACCGAATCTTCCGGCAGTACAAGATGTGCTTTTCCCCGGGCCTGTTTGACAGCATTCACTCCGGCCAGGGTGCCGGTGCAGATGGCTTCGGTATGGCCCACCATAAGCCCTGCTTTTTCCCCGGCACAAAACAGGTTGTCCACCCCATCCACCTTCAGGGCATCATTCCTGGGAGACATGCCCATGTACCGGATGGAATTACCGATTCCCCCGGCGTACGGGTCTTCAAACCGGGCGTTTTCCAGGCCCGGAATTTTTCTGAGATCATCCAGGGGAAAAAACGGTGTCATGAGCTTGGCATGGCCGGTGTCCAGGAGGATCACGTTTTTTTCAAAATCCGCTATAGCGTATTGCTGGCAGGCTTTTAAAGATAATTTGCCTGCCATGCGAAGGTGTTCATCCAAAGGAATGACTGCCACGCCCTTTTCATTGAGTTCTTTTTGCAGATCAGGGGCCAGGGATTCTTTGTGCAGTTTGCATGATCCGCTCACAGCACCGGTCTGACTGCCCTTATGCCCGTTGATTTCCGCAACACCGGCCCTGGCTGCCACACTGACCCTGCCCCCGAAGGAATGACACCGCAGAATGCACATGGCGCACCCGTTGCCATGCTTCACACAATTGGCCGGGGGCCCGGCAGTCCCGGTGGTTTCTATGAAGACATCCGCGTCAAACCGGACCGTATTTTTTGCCTTTTTTCCCATGACCGCGGAAATCTGTGTTTTTTCCATATCCACATCCGTTACCCGGCAGCCCATTTCCACGCTGATACCCAAATCCTGCAGAAACCGCCTGATTTTCGGTTCCATGGTGGAGACATCGTACAAGGATGCATGGTTGTGCCCTGGAAAGGCGATGTCCTTATGAATAAAATTGGATTCAATCTTCGCAAAGATATCCCCGCTCCCCATGGCTTTTAACTCTTCCGTAGCAGTGAGGCGGCCGTTATTGCGCATGATACCGCCCACAAGACCGGTGCCCAAAAGCATGTCTGTGCGCTCCAGCACCACCACGTCCGCCCCCTGTTTTTTCGCACTCACAGCGGCAGCACAGCCAGCCCACCCGCCGCCGATAACAATTACCTTCATAGTTTTCTCTCCATTCGTATCTTCCAAAAGATGGGGCGGTACTGCACGGTTATTCCCAACTCACGCCACACTTTCTTACCGGTATTCATCCCCCTCAGATGATCTTAATTACACTGGCGTTTTATTGTCAATATAATTATTTGACAAAATTTTCAGGAAAAAATAAAACAATATTGAATTTGATGCCGTGGCCACCAGGAACATTCATCAGGAAACAGATGCCATGAAACAGCACGTCACCCTTATCAAGGCCAGGGGGCTATCCCCCCTGCCCCGGATTCTGGCCGGTAAAAATGTTGAAAACCCATAAACCGTCCCGGGTATCCGGCCCGAAGCGTGGATCAGGCAGCCAGATGAATCCTATTGTTTTTTTAACCGGAATTTTCTTTTTCAATATGCTCTCCAGATTGGGGTTTGCACCGCTGCTGCCCGGTATTGAAACTGATCTGGCCCTAAATCACGGCCAGGCCGGGGGACTTTTCTTTCTTATTTCATCCGGTTATTGTGTCAGCCTGTTCGGGTCAATTTTTTTAACACCCGTCTTCACCCACCGCAGTCTTATCATTGCTTCCAGTATTGCTGTGGGGATCAGTCTGCTGCTCGCTGCTGCAAGCCAGGGCATTTTCATCCTCCAGGTCAGCATGGTTTTACTGGGACTGGCCGGTGGATTCTATCTTCCCTCAGGGGTTGCCAGTCTCACCGGTCTTGTGGACCGGCAGCACTGGGGCAAGGTGTTGGGGTTCCATCAACTGGCCCCGAATCTGGCCTATATCATCGCACCGCTGGCAGCACAATTGTTTTTGCCCTGGCATTCCTGGCGCATGGTTCTGGCAGTCTACGGATCCGCCTGCCTGGTACTGGCGGTAAGTTATGCCAGATGGGGGAAAGGATTCACAGAACGTACCGACCCGCCCCGGCTCACAGCAGTGAACACCATGATTCACAATCCTTTAATACTGGTGATCGCGGCCCTGTTTATTCTGGGGATGGGGTTGAACCAGGGAATATTCGCCATCATGCCGCTGTACCTCACCTTTGAGCGGGGAATTGACCTTGGCCCGGCCAATGTCATGCTTGGCCTGTCACGGATAGTGGCTTTTGGTTTTCCTCTGGCCGGCGGGTGGCTGGGGGACCGGTTCGGCGTATGGCGGGTCATACTGGGGGCCCTGGCATGCAGCGCCCTGGGAACTTTTTTACTGGTGGTTTTGCCCGGAGCCTGGCTGTGGCTGGCATTGATGATGCAGGCCGGCGCCAGTGTATGCATTTTTCCCCTGTGCTTTGCTGCCATGTCCATGATCACCACTGCCCAAAACAGGTCCATTGCAGTTTCTGTGGTGGTTCCGCTGGCCCATTTTCTGGGATCAGGCATGGTGCCTTTCGGCATTGGGCTACTGGCTGATGCCGGACAATTTGATATCGGATTTCTCAGCCTGGGCCTGCTCACCCTCTTAAGCCTGCCCCTTGTACTGTTTTTAAAAAAAACCCGTTAGCCTGCACTGAATGCCTGATTCTTTGCATCAGGCATCAGAAAAATAGAACGCCATTTTTTCCCGGCTCTGCAAAAGGTCATCCGTATCGGGGGAAAACACCTCCAGGGTTATGGTGCCATCATAACCTGCCTGTTTAAGGGTTGCAGCAAATGTTTTAAAGTCGATATTTCCCTTTCCCACAGCAAGGTGCTCATCTGCTTTCCCGAAATTGTCACTCACATGGACATGGCCGATGCGATGGGCAAATCTGTGAACAAACGCAGCAAGTTTTGTCTGTTCCGGATCACCGATATTGGCGTGGCCGGTATCCAGGGTCATTTTCAGATGGGCAAATTCCTGAAAAAGGGGATCAAACTGATCCGGGTCATAAAAAACATGGTACCCGGGAAACATATTTTCAAAACACAGCATGATATTCAGGCTGTCCGCCTTCTCAACAATGGTCACCAGACTTTCACGGGCATAAGCGGCTGCGGTTTCCATGACAAAAACCCCCATGCCGGTAATATATCCCGGATGCAGCACAGCTTTTTTTGCCCCGATGCCTGCGGCCGCATCCAGAGAA
>JAABTU010000229.1 GCA_011389715.1 Desulfotignum sp. | reverse complement strand
ATGACCAGCGGAATGTTGGCATCCTTGAGTGCCTCGATGCCTGCCGCAATCCCTAAAGACATGGCCACATCATATTCTTCTTTGATGCCGTACTCATCAGTGAGGTCAAAATATCCCAGCTGGCCTGCCAGGTGGATGACATCTTCGGTACGGGTGATCTGGACAAACCGGGCATTGCCGTCCGGCTGCTTGTACAGCTTGGTGATGTTCTTGTCTGTGATCAGCTCCTGGTCTTCCCGGGTCAAAGGTTCAATGAAATTTTCCCCATTGAGGATGGCATCAAAATTATCTTTGGCAAATACCCGGCGGCCCTTTCCGGGCAGCCCCACTGATACACCGGAGATCAGAATCTGCCCAGTGTTGAAATCAAAGCGGTCAATGGCATCAACGGCAGCCTCACGCTTTCTGCGTTCAAACTCCTTGTAGAGCATCCGGTCCAGCAGTTCCTTGTTTTCCTCTTTAAATGCTTCAAAATCCTGGGTCATATTGATTTGCGGTAACGCCTCCACAAGCTGTGTCTGGGTTTGTTCCTCTGTTTTTATTTTTTCATCTGACAATGCAACACTGCCCGAAACCTTCACTGGCTGGTGTTCAAACAGGCTGTTGCAGGCAATCAGGTACTGGCGGCAGGCGGCAAATGATTCGGTTTCCCCCTCCCTGGAATCCACGGTCACGGCTGTGCTGTATTCACCGATATTGATATGTTTGAGCAGGTTCACCAGGAGCCTGGACGGCCCGATCTCGATGAAATGGGTTCTGCCGGATACATATACATGCTCCACAGACCGGATAAATTCCACCGGGGATACGATTTGCCTGGCCAGAAGGTCCTTGACCTCATTTTCTTTTTCCGGATAGGGCCGGGCCAGGGTGTTGGAAATGATCCTGCCGAACCGGGTGGTGTTGAAACTTATGGTATCCAGAAAGATACGCAGCTCATCAGCCGCTTCCTGGAGCAAAGGGGTGTGAAATGCGCCGGTAAGGTTGAGCTTTTTAAAGGACGTCTCCTGCTGGGACAAATAGGTGCAGAATTTGTCGATATCCTCTGCCTTGCCGGATACCGCGGTCTGCTTTTCACTGTTTTTGTTGGTAATGTAAATATTGGATATAAAGGATTTGTGCAGCAAAGCTCCGGTATCTTTTTCGTTTTTAAACACCACCATGATTTTTCCCGGCTGTTTGACCGTGCTTTCATACATGAGATCAGACCGCTTGATGATCAGGCGCATGGCATCTTCAAACCCCAGCATCCCTGAACAGAACAATGCGGTATATTCCCCCACGGAATGGCCGATGAAATAATCGGGGGAAAATCCTTCCAGCCCCAGGCGGGAACAGATGGCAGCAGATGAGAGAAAAACAGCCGGCTGGGTATTCTGGGTAGAGTTCAGGGCATCGTCATCCCCGAACATGAGATCCAGAAGCGAATACCCCCGGATCTTGAAGAAAATCTCATCTCCCTTGTCCAGCACCTTCCGGATATGAGAATCTGCATCATACAGTGCCTTCATCATGCCCGGCCGCTGGGCACCCTGGCCGGAAAGCAGGGCCACCATGCGCAGTTTCTTGCCGCCGGGATCTGCGGAATAGGCAGTATCGGTCACCACCAGGTCATCGCCGGACACCTGTTTGTATTGGGCCTCGATCACCGGTTCTTCCTCTGCCTGCACACCGCGCTCCAGAACACGGGGCAGGGTGCCCATGATCAAATGGGCGTGGTTGCCGCCGATGCCGTTGACATTGGCGGCAAACCGCAGGGAATGTCCCGGTTTTCTGTCAATGGTTTTTCGGGCAGGCTGCAGCACCGTGCTGTCCTTGAGGGTGGAATGGTCTGGATCATAGTTGAAGTCCGGCAGGATCTTTCCTTTTGCATTCATGAGCATCATCTTGGCCAGGGCCACGGCCGGGTTGGCTGCCTTGAAATACCCGAACTGGGGCTTGATGTTGCCGCAGTGCATGGTATGGGAAAAACTGGCCTGGGTTACCTGCTGCTCGATCATGTCCCCGAACACATTGGAAAAGGCAAACAGATCCAGATGCCGGATCTCGGATTTCAAAATACCCGATCTTTGGTATGCCTCATTGATCACCGATGTAAAGGTATGTTCCGAGGGGGCCAGCAGGTGGTCGGGCACAGACGAGCGCACCGTGCACTCATTGATTTCTCCTAAAATTTCCATGCCTGCTTCCCTGGCTTTTTTCAAGGTGGTGAGCACATGGATGGCAGCCCCTTCTCCCATCACATATCCTTCCGCCCGGCTGTCATAGAAATAACCGTCTGTACTTGACAAAAGTCCCAGGCGTTTGAAAGCCATGAGCACGGCAGGATACAGGTTGCAGTCCACACCACCTGCCAGAACAAAATCCAGGTCTTTGTGCTTTAAGGACCTGGCTGCATTTCTGACGGCAATGGTGGCGGATGCACAAGAGGCATCGATCACGTAATTGGCACCATTGAGCCCGAAGTGGTTGGCGATTCGGCCGGAGATGATGTTGGACAACAATCCTGGTGTGGTGTCTTCATTGTTTTCCGGAATGGTTTTCCGGATGGCGGCCACAAGATCGTCTGCCACGGCTTGCGTAGCAGCTTTGTCCACCCCCTCACAGGCAGTGACGGCATCGGCAATGAACTGCTTTCTCACCCGGATGATATTTTTGCTCTGGCGCTCGCCGGCAATGGTGCCCAAAATCACCCCGGTGCGGGCCGGGCCGCCGTCCACAGACAAAAGCCCGGATGAGGACAGGGCCTCGTCTGCCGCCTCCAGTCCGAAGATCTGGGCCCGCTCAATGGATTTGACCATGGTGGGGGGCATCCGGTATTTGAGGTTGTTGAAAGTGTAATCTGTAACGATCCCGGCCTTGACCTTTGGCAGATGAAAAATGGAATTTTTGGGAAAAGAAGCATAGGCATCATTGTCAAAATGGTCTTCCCCCAGATGGGACAGCTGTTTTTCACCGGATGAGAGTTTTTCCCAGAACTGTTCCGTGTTCTTTGCCCCGGGCAGAAACACGCCAAGGCCTGCCACCACGATGCGGTCATCATTGAAGTCATAGGCGGTGTCGGTAAAGATATCCCGGGTAAGGGGCTGGTATTCAGGGGTCATTTGCGCCACCACCATATGGTAGTTGATGCCGCCGAATCCGTAGGAGGACACCGCAGCCATCCGGGGTGCTTTGTCCGGCTGTTTCCATTCAACCTGATCCTTGACAATAAACAGAGAAGAGTCTGCCAGGTCATGGTTATTCGACAGGGTTTCAAACCTGCCGTTGGGGGGCAGCACCCCGTTGTTCACTGCCAGAAGGGCCTTTAAAAAACCGGCTGCCCCGGCTGCCCCCAGCAGATGCCCGATCTGGGACTTAATGGAGGAGATGCCGGCATGGCTGTCTTTGTACCAGGTGTTCAGGGTTTCCAGCTCCGCTGCATCCCCGATGGTGGTGGAGGTACCGTGGGCTTCGATGAACCCGATATCTTCGGGAGTGATCTCCGGCCGGGCGTGTTCGTAACAACGCTGGACACTGAGGATCTGGCCTTTGGGATTAGGGGCGGCAATGGCCTTACCCCGGCCGTCGGAAGATGCCCCGATACCGTTGATAACACCGAATATCCTGTTCTTGTCCCTGATGGCATCTTTCATGCGCTTGAGCACGAATATAACCGACCCTTCTCCCAGGATAAATCCGTCGGCCCGCTGGTCAAAAGGATAGGAGCCTTTTGCCGACAGGGTGCCCATTTTGGCGAACCCGATAAAGGATTCCGGTGCCAGGTGGGTGTTCACCCCGCCGACGATCACCTGGTCATGCTCTCCGGACAAAAGTTCTCCTACAGCTGCTTCCACAGCGGTCACAGAGGATGCACAGGCCGCATCCACAATATAATTGGCTCCCCTGACACCCAGGTGCCTGGCAATGCGGGAGGCTTCAATGTTCAACAAAATGCCGTGAACCGGATCATATCCTGTGTGTTCTCCTTCCAGGCCCTGCTGCAGGCTCTGTTTGACGGCTTGTTTGTCCGCTTCAGACAGGCCGGCATAGGCGGAGGTCTTCTCCATCAAGGACACCAGCTGGGGAAACCAGTATTTGAGCTGGAGGGTGTTGCCCAGTTCA
>JAABTU010000228.1 GCA_011389715.1 Desulfotignum sp. | reverse complement strand
TCGGTAATCGCATTGAAATCAGTCATGTTTTTCTCCTTTATTGGTTTTTGCGTTTTTCAACAAAATCGGTCAATTGCTTTTCAATATCCGGATCGATGTCCGGCCGTTCATAGGCTGCCAGGCGCTGGGCCACTTTGTCTTCAGCAATCTGATAAATATGCTGTTTTCCTGCCTTGGCCCAGGCATCCTTGTTTTTCCGGCTCATGAGAGACGGCATGTAAAATTCAGTCCGGCACAGCTTAAAGGTTTTGGGGTGGGTCAGGTACTGGCCGCCGATACCCACCTGTTTGATGACTTCCAGATCAATGGCCTCGTCTGTCACCGCTACGGGTTTGATCATGTTTCTTATCATACCGCATAGCTCTTCGTCCACAAGAAATTTTTCAAAGCTCATGGCAATGTAGGATCCCAGGATGCCGCAGGCATGGAGAATGAAATTCACCCCGCCCCTGGCAGCCGTGGAAAGTGCCAGGGCGGATTCAGCTCCTGCCTGGGCATCCGTGCACAGGGCATCGGTGAGCCCGCCCCCGGCTCGGGAGGGCAGGTTGTAGAACCGTGCCATCTGTCCCACCAGATGGATATTCTTGGACAGCTCCGGTGCCCCGATGGACAACGCCCCGGTTTTCATGTCCATGGCAGACGAGGTGGAGCCGTAGACCACCGGAACCCCGGGCCGGACCAGCTGGGCCAGGGTGATGCCGGCCAGGATTTCCGCGTTCTGAAGGGCCAGTACCCCGCCCAGGGTCACCGGACCCGACCCCCCTGCCATGATCAAAGACGCCACTACACAGGCCTGGTTGTGGCGGGCCAGTTCGATCAGAGACCCGAGCATCTCATCGGAAAACTGCAGCGGAGACAGAGAGTTGATCAAAGACACGGACACGGTTTTGTCCATGATGTTTTCTTTGCCACCCCAGAGAATGCCGGCCATTTCAATGCCGTCCAGGGCCCCCTGACGGGATACCGGACTGCCCATGAACGGTTTGTCGCACAACAGCATGTTGGACAGGTTCAGGTCCAGGTGGACGGTCTGGTGCGGCATGTCCGACGGTTCCACCATCATCCACCCGTTCATGTCGATGTAAGGAGATGTCTGGATCAGTTTGCAGAAGTTGTCATAGTCTTCCATGGTGGCCTGGCGTTCGTCTCCTTTGGCATTCATGACGAACGGTGCCCCGTAACCGGGCAGGAAGACAAAGTCATCTTCACCGATTTCAACGGATTTTTCAGGGTTTCTGGCATGGACCGTGAACCTTTTGGGTGCGGTTTCCAGGGCCTTTTGAACGGCGGATTCTTCAAAAAACACGGTGGTACCCTCCACCTTGAATCCGTTGTCTTTGAAAATTTCAAGGGCTTCCTTGTCATTGAAGGCCACTCCGGTGGTCTTCAACAGATTCATGGCCGCGTCATGGATTTTTTCCATGTCCTGCCGGCTCATTTCCTGCATACGGTCATACATAATGTTTCCTCCTTAGTCATGGACAACATTGTCCTGTGGTTAAAAATGGCGTTATGCGTGGTCGGTTTTTTTATATTGGTTCAATCCTTTGAACAGTCCGAACAGGGCCACCAGCAGCAGAAACATCAGCGGAAACGCCGTGGCGATGGATGCGGTCTGGATGGCTTTGAGGCTCCCGGACCCGGCCAGCACCGCTGCCACCGCTCCTAAAGCCACGCCCCAGAATGCCCGCAGGTTCCGGCCCGGGTTTTCGTGGCCGGACACGAACATGGCCAGAGAAATGGCGGCGGAATTGGCGGATGTCAGAAAAAAGGTCGCAATGAGAAAGATCAGGGCCACGGCCAGAAGCCCCGTCAAAGGCAGGTTCTGGGCGATGGCGAAGATGGCGCTTTCCACCCCGTGGGCTTCCAGGGTACCGGTCACGTCAAAGTGGATGCCGGCACCGCCCATCACCCCGTACCACAGAAAATTACCCAAAGACGGCAGGATCAGGGACGCGGCCACCGTCTGGCGGATGGTTCTGCCCTTGGAGATCCGTGCGATGAACACGGCCACAAACGGGGCCCAGCTCATCCACCAGGCCCAGTAGAACACGGTCCAGGAACCGATCCAGTTGCCCTCATATCCGGGGGCGGTGAACAGGCTCATGGGAATGAAGTGCAGCAGATACTGGCCCAGAGAATTGACGGTAAGGTTCACCAGGAAAATGGTGGGGCCGAACACCAGCACGAAAAACCACACCGCCACAAACACCCACATATTGATATCTCCGATCAGTTTCACCCCTTTCTGAAGCCCTGTGTATACGGACAGGGTGAAAATGGCGGTGAGCACGCCAATGATGATGTAGGTGCTGGACGGCCCCAGTTCCAGGCCATACTGGTATTTGAGGCCGGCAGACAGCTGAAGGGCCACAAACCCGGTGGTGGTGGCAAGTCCTCCCAATGTGGCGAATACAGCAAAGATGTCCAGCACTTTTCCCCAGGTGCCGTGAATCCGGTCTCCGATGGCGTAGTAAAACGCGGAAGAAAACTTCAGCGGCAGATTCCGGGTGAAACTGGCATGGGCCAGGGCAATGGTGAGCAGGGCAAAGATGGACCAGGCGCTCAATCCCCAGTGAAAAAACGAATAGGTCATGGCGTTGACGCCGGCTGCCGGGGTGAGGGGATCGCCTTCGAAATAGGGGGGTGGGCTCATGTAGTGGTAAGCGGGTTCGGCCGGTCCCCAGAATACGATGCCTGCGGCAATGGCGGACCCGAACAGCATGGCGAACCAGGAAAAGTTGGAAAATTCGGGTTGGTCGTCCGGCAGGCCCAGTTTCATGGTCCCGTAACCCGGGCCCATGAGCACAAAGCATCCCATGACCAGAAAAAACACCGTGATCAGATACAGCCAGGCCCACATGGTGGTGGTCCAGGCAAACACGGCATTGATCACGGATGCCATATTGTCGGGAAACAGGATGGACCAGAGCACAAACCCGATGGTCACACCCGCGGAAATCCAGAAAACCATGGGATCAAAAGGTCGAGTTGAAGCCGTTGTGCGAGCCATGGACATCTCCTGATATAATTGGTTTGATTGCCGGGGGCCTGATAAACCAATGCGGGTCGTCCGGCATTCCGTCTCTGAAAATTTTTTTCGTATGTGACGGTGTGTATTTGCAGGATTAGTGCCAGGGTTTTCTGGCGGGGTTCGGTTCCCTAAAGATATGTGAATCGCCTTTTATGACAGGGTGTTGTAATGGTATACAAGGCAGGAACTGGATACGGATTTCGTTGAGAAGGTGAAAAAATATTTTCTTTCAGGCGGTACTTACTTGAAAAAATATTTTCTGTTGAAAAATTTCTTTCACTTCCGCCGTAGAAAATCCACCCGGCAAAGCTGGTATTTTTTGATTTTATAATGGAGCAGCTGCCTGGACATGCCCAGTTGCCGTGCCGCTTTTGTGACGTTGCCCTGGCAGGCAGTCAGCGCATCTGTCACAGCGTTTCGTTCCTGGTCTGCCTGGATCTGTGTCAGGGGCCGGGAAAGATCCGGCAGGCCGGAAACACGGGACGTGACCAGGGCGGGAGACAACGGATTATCCACCGGCGTTTGGACCGGCGGGCTTTCGGGTGTCGAAGAGGTCATCGGTTCCAGGGTGTCCAGTCCCGGGGTGAACGGATCCATGCCCAGGATTTTCTCCTGTCCCGCCAGGTTCATGGCCCCTTCGATGAGATGTTCCAGTTCCCGGATATTGCCGGGAAAGGCGTGGGACATAAGGGTGGCCAGAACTGCCTGATCAATTCCCTGGATAAATTTTCCCTGACGCAGATTCAGTTTTGAAATAAAGCGCTCCACCAGCAGGGGGACATCTTCCATGCGCTGGCGCAGAGGCGGCAGGATGAGCCGGACCACATTGACCCGGTAATACAGATCCTGGCGGAACTGGTCAGCAGCCATAAGCTCGGACAGGTCCTTGTTGGTGGCCGCAATGATCCGGATATCGGTTTTTTCCTTTTCTATGCCGCCCAGGGGTGTGTATTCATGTTCCTGGAGCACCCGGAGCAGGCTCACCTGGAAGGCTGGGCTGGTATCTCCGATTTCATCTAAAAAGATGGTGCCTCCGTGGGCCAGGGCGAACTGGCCCGGTTTGTCTTTGACA
>JAABTU010000227.1 GCA_011389715.1 Desulfotignum sp. | reverse complement strand
AGCCGATATTGGGAGACGGCGGTTTGGTTGTTCAGCAGCAGTGTAATATTTGTTTGGATTCCAGGCCAGTCATCCGGGTGTATTTTGGACTTCCAGTGATCAAAATCGGTTATCTGATCCGGTGCATAGGAGGTGACTCTCTCAAAAGAATCAGATATCCAGTTCAAAGACATCCGTCCATCAGGGGTTACATCCAGCAGATAAAAATAATCCGAAGAGAGTTCCGCTACCATTTTCAGCTTGTCTGCAGTTTCCTGCAGCGCTGTTTCCGCCAGATGCTTTTCAGTTATGTCTATAACGATCCCTTCATAATGGGTGATCTCTCCCGCCTTATTCCGCCGGATAAAAGTCATGTCTTCCACCCAGCGGATGCTGCCGTCCGGCCATCTGATCCGATAGGGTTGATGGTCAACGGTTGTGGATGCCTGATCCGCACTGTTGCTGGAAACTTCCAGAAATACACGGTCCAGGTCGTCAGGATGTATAATTTCTGCATAGGAAACCTGTTGTGATAAAAATTGTCCAGCCTCCCATCCCAGGATGTTGCCGCAATTTTCAGAAACAAACTCCACCGGCCAATCTGTGACATTTTTCCACACAAAAGCCACAGCAGGACTACGCTCAATGATAGTATATGCCTGCCGAAGTGCCTGAGTGATTTCAATGGTATGCAGGGCAAAGGACAAATCATGGACCACTTCTCTGAAAAGATCCTGCTCACGCGTGAGACCGGCATATGCACGTGCCACAGACACGGAAAGGGTCCCGAATACCTGTCCTTCGAATTCCAGCCGCTGGACAAAACCGGTGCTGTCGTCATATCCAGCTGAAAACGGGCAGTCCCGGCATTCCAGTGCCGGGTTTTCGACCACAACAAGGCCTGTCTGTTGTAATGCTTTTTTCATGCAGTCCGTAAACCTTCCTTGATCGAGCCGATTCTGCATAACGGAAAAGCCGCCCTTAAATCCGGATGATGCGGTCATGATCATATGTTCCCACCGCTCGTCCAGCAAAGCGATCCAGGCGTTGTTATATCCCATGGCTTCGGTCAGATTTTCACAGGCTTTTTCAATCAAACGATGCCGGTCGGTTTCCGTGGTGATCATCTGACTGATATTACGGATCGCTCTTAAAATATTCTGGATATGGTGTTCCCGTTTCTCCGCTTGTTTTCTCCGTGTGATATCTGTGACAGCCATAAAAAGCTGTTCCTTTTTTTGACCGGCTACTTTTTCATCCGAAGTGAGTAGGCGGCCCTCCAGCTGAACATCAAAATCATCCCTTTTTTTATGGGACAATTGCATTTCCATGAATTTCCCTTCAGGATTCTTGAAAAAAGGAAAGTACCTTGCATAAAAAACCCCTTTGTCCGCCGGCACAATCAAATCCGGAAACGCTTTTCCCAGCAGATCGGACCGATGCCCGGCAACCATGTCGCATAACGTTTTGTTGATATCAAGAATGATACCGGCATGATCCAGAATCGCATACCCCACCGGGGCCTGATGAAACAGGGAAAACAACCGGTTTTTTGCATGAGACAAATCTAACTGGGTCTTTCTGAGTTCTTCGTTCTGGATTTCCAGTTCCACCTGGTGAATCTGAAGTTCATTGATGATCTTGTTCAGATCCTGTTTTGAATAGGTTGCATTGTCATAGCCATCGGATCTGTTGTGGCTGACGATAGTTTCCGCCTGGGCCTGGAGACGGTCATTGATTGTCCGGCGCCGTTGTTCCGCTTTTTCATATTCCTGAACTTTTTCTGCCAATTCTTCATAGGTGGGTTTTTGTATCATGGTAATTTCCCGCCACATTCTCTGTCTGGTCTATCTATTCCATCACTTTTTTCTCGGCATCATCCAGTAGCTGGCTAACCTCACCGGCCAGTGAGGATCTTATCACCAAAGTCATAAGCAATACCTTAACTATTGTCCCATCTCAATATTTTTTGAAATTCAGTTATAATGTTCAATTTTTATCAAGATTGTCGCAGCTTATAAAGCTGATTTGGATATCCTAACAAAAATATAACATATTTGACTTCTTCGTCATTTTCCAACACCAAGCATCTTGCAAATGAAAACAATATTTTTGACCAATTTTCATTATATATTAAACCTCAATCCAGCTATTTTACAGCGTCTGCTTCAAAATGCTAAAATGGTATCCATTATTGGCGGTGACTATTCATGAAAAGAATAATACATAACCGTGAAATTTCGGATTTCATTGATCAAATCTATTCTTTCATGTCATGTAATACTTCCCGCACTTTTTGTGAGAGATCCTTCATTCCCACCGGTTTCATAAGCAATCCCTTGATCCCCAGGTCTTCCGCTGTTTTATTGTCAATCCTTTCACTGAATCCGGTGCACAGAATTATGGGAATATCAGGTCTGATGGCAATCAGTTCCGCCGCAAGCTGCATGCCGTTCATATTCGGCATATTCATATCTGTTATGACAAGGTCAAACTTCGACGGCTCTGTTTTGAAAGCATCCAGGGCATCACTGCTGCTGGTGAAACTTCTGGTTTGGTATCCCAGTCGTTCCAACATCTGCTTTTCAAGGTGAACAATGGACTTTTCATCATCCACCACCAGGATATGTTCCGTACCTGTGGGAAGCGGTTGCTGTTGTTTTTCAGGATTAACCTCCGCCGATTTTGCCAACACCGGCAGATATGCATGAAAAGAAGACCCTTTCCCCACCTCACTGTGAACTTTGATGTCCCCACCATGGGCTTTTACTATGCCGAATACAGTTGCCAGTCCAAGGCCAGTTCCCCTTCCTTTTTCCTTGGTGGTGAAATAGGGGTCAAATATCCTGCTAATCACGGCCCCGTCAATCCCGATACCGGTGTCGGAAACGGACAGCACGGTATATCGGCCCGGTGCTAGATCTCCAGTGGAGTCATTCGTCGAAGTCACATCCACTTCCAACAACTGAATAGTTATGGAACCGCTGACAGGTTCCACGGCATGATAAGCATTGGTGATCAGGTTCATGGCGATCTGGTGGATCTGGGTGGGATCTGCCATGACCGGACCGCAGTCAGTCTTTATATCCTGTGTAATCGGGATATCTGCCGGAATGGTGGCTCGGCAGAGTTTCAGTGCCTCTTTGAGAATTTTCTGAATGTGAACTGGTATCGGTTGATGCTCCGACTGTCGGCTGAAAGACAGGATCTGCTGAACAAGTTCTCTGCCTCTTTTGCCCGCTTTGAATATTTCATGCAGATTCTGCTGTTCCAGGCTGCCGGGAGGAAAATCCTCCAGCATCATTTCCGACAGCCCTATAATGGGAAATAGAAGGTTGGTGAAATCATGGGCTATTCCTCCTGCAAGGGAACCGATGGATTCCATTTTTTGGGCTTGGTTAAGCTGATTTTGCAGTTTAACCCTTTCGGTGATGTCCTGGATAGCGGTTCTGATGCCCGTGATATCGCCTTTTTCATTAATCAGAAGCCGATCTTCAAACAAGACGGGAAAGGTGGTTCCATCTTTACGTCGGTAGGTACGTTCCAAACCAACAGCCGGAGGTCTGTCACCCCTTAGCTTAGCAATAATTTGCTCGCGGGCAGCTTCATCGACAATGAACTTCCAGCAAGGCTGGCCGATCATCTCTTCTGAGGTATAACCCAGCATCTTCAATTCAGTGCGATTCACCCGAGTGATATTTCCCTGAAGATCGTATTCGAAATATCCTACAGGGGCATCATCATAAAGGTTTCGAAATCGTTCCTCGGATTTTTGCAGTTGTTCCTCAGCCTTTTTGCGCTCGGTGATATCTTCAATAATGCTGATGATGCCGGTAACCTCATCTTTCTCATTACGGATATAATCCCAGTTTATTTTGACTTCTATTTCCCGGCCGTCCCTGGTTTTGTCCCGATTGAAATACACTGCCGGATCTGGTCTTGTTTTTACAATGGTTTGATAATATTTCCTGGCTTTGGCCCGATGGCTTTCATTTGCCATAAGATCCCAGATATGCATGCCGATAAGTTCATTTGGTCTATATCCCTGCATTTTATAATGGGCAGGGTTACTGTAAACAATTCTTCCATTTAAATCGGTAAGCTGAATACCAAATGGTGCGGTATTCACCAAAGTTCTA
>JAABTU010000226.1 GCA_011389715.1 Desulfotignum sp. | reverse complement strand
ATTGATGACAAAGGCAATATTCTGGGCCCCAATGAAGAAGGGGATATAGCCGTCAGAATCGAACCGGAAAGGCCGGTGGGGCTGTTCAAGGAATATTGGAAAGAACCGGAAAGGACGGCATCTTCTTTTATCCCGGGCTGGTATCTTACCGGAGACCGGGCCTATGTGGATGAAGACGGATATTTCTGGTTTGTGGGACGCTCCGATGATGTCATTCTCACCTCCGGATACCGCATCGGTCCCTTTGAGGTGGAAAGTGCTTTGATCGAACATCCGGCCGTGGCTGAATCAGCAGTGGTTTCCAGTCCTGATGACACCAGAGGAGAAGTGGTGAAGGCATTTATCGTGCTTGCGCCGAATTTTGAACCCGGTGATGCCCTGGTCAAGGAAATACAGGACAATGTGAAAAAAACAACCGCCCCCTATAAATACCCCAGAAAAATTGCATTTGTGGAAGAGCTGCCCAAGACCATCAGCGGCAAAATCAGGCGCATCGAGCTCAGAGACGCGGAATGGGGAAGATAGACCGAACCTGTCACTTTACAATGGAGGTACCATCCATGAAAGAAAAAATTTACAAAAAAGAAATCCGGATCACCCTGATATTTTCTGCACTGCTGATGCTGACCGGGCATTCCGCATCCATTTTCGTGCTGTTTCCCAGCCTGCAGCAGGGAACCCTGTGGGGGTTTCCCGTCCAGTATATCATCCCCATCCTGCTGGGATGGTTCGGCATTGCCGCTGTCTGCCTGGTGATGACCCTGGTCTGCAACAAGTTTGACGATGAAATGGAAGAATATGTCAAGACGCTGGCACCGGAGAACGACCCCCAAACTGATAATACCCAAAAATAAGGAGATGTTTCGATGCCTGCTGAATATGCTTTAAGCAATGTCTGGATCGGACTGGGAGTTGTCATTGTCCTGTTTGCCATTTTTTACGCTGTCGGCTATTTTTCAAGCCGGAAAACCACATCAGACGAAGATTTTTATGCGGCCGGTTTTTCCATCGGCCCGGTAACCAACGGCCTGGGTATGGCCGCAACCTGGGCAAGCCTGGCCACCTTTCTGGGGGTTATTGCCCTGATCCTCCGGCTGCAGGTGCCTTTTGTGTACCTGTGGATCCAGTGGGCCATCTCCATTCCGCTGCTGACCCTGCTCTACGGCACCAGCCTCAGGCGGATGAAGGCGTTTACACCCGCCTCTTTTATCCGCCACCGGTATGGAAAACCCTCCACCATTGTTATTGTCTGCTGGATGATTCTGATCATGGTCATGTATGCCCTGGGCCAGATGGTCGGCCTGGGACAGGCCTTTGAGCTGCTGTTCGGAGTGCCCTATAATATTGCCATCATTGTGGCAGGCCTTGCAACCGTGGGATTCATCACCATCGGCGGCATGTACGGTGCCACCTACAATGCGGCCTTTCAGATGGTGGTGATGACCATTGCCATGATCGTTCCCATGGGTGCCATCATGAAGGCCATGGGATCTTCCGGGTGGTGGTTCCCGCCCCTGGCCTACGGCGACATGGTGCCGGAAATGATCAAGAACATCCCGACCTTTTTTGACATGAAATATGATTTCCGGTGGTATTTCGCCCTGATCCCGGCATTCACCCTGGGACCGGTGGCCCTGCCCCACCTGGCCATGAAAGTGTTCACATCCTCGTCTGTAAAAAACGCCCGGTGGGCCGTGGTATGGTTTGCCCTGTTTTTAGGGCTGCTGTTTTCCGGCACCTATGCAGTGGGATTTGCAGGCAATTATTTTACCGCCACCACCGGACGGATCATTGAAAAAGCAGACCAGACCATCCTGATCCTCAACGTGTTCTACAACCCGACCCTGGTGGCCGCCTTTGTAATGGGCGGTGCCATTGCAGCAGGACTGTCCACCATCGGCGGCAACCTCATGGCCATCGCCGGCCTGGTGGGGTCGGATCTGCTGGGGATCATCGCACCCAACATGAATTCCGCCAAACGGATGAAATGGGGCTACGCAGCCCTGGGGCTGGGGGGGCTGGCTGCCGTTCTCATGGCATTCAACCCGCCCAGGTTCCTGGTGACCAGTATCCTGTGGGCCTTCGGGCTTCTGGCCACCACGGCCACCCCGGCGATTCTGCTGGGGGTCTGGTGGAAAGAGGCCAACAAACTGGCATTGATAATCTCCTCCATGGTCTGCGGGATCATCTTTATCGTGATCTCCCCCCATGTGCTGCCCTCCATCTGCGTCGGGTCAGGCCTGGTGGCGGCCCTTGGCATGTCCGGCGGCATGGTGACAATTCCCTTGAGTTTTGCCATGTTCATCATCCTGTCCATCGCCTTCAACCGGATGCCCGCGTTGAAAGCCTACGCCCCCACCCTGGCGGACAAACAGGTGATCGACCGGATTCACGGCTGGGGCACTGATTATGATGAATCCCGGTACAACGGCATCACGTGGCCACTGATCATCTCGGCCTTCTGCGTTGTTGTCTTTATCTGGGGCCTGCAGCCCTGGACCTGATACTGTGTCTCTCCCTGCCCGGACCGGTTCTGCCGGTCCGGGCAGGAAAACCATGCCAAAAGGAAATATGATGCAATATATCACCGCCGCAACCCGGCTTCTCAGACTTGATCCATCCGGTGTAAAACAATTGCCACTGCAGCACCTGCCGTATATCTGCATTGTTCATGTGGCCGTACTGGGACTGATTTACGGGGGCACGGCATCATTGCTCAGCCAGGTGGTGCTGGCCGGACAGGGACTGGAACCCGGGTCCTTTGATACGGCAAAAATCATCCTGGCCGGCATACCCGTGGCCTTTTTGATGCACGCCGGCGCGGCTTTGTTCATCTGGGTGTTTTTAAAAGCCCTGGGAGGACATGCCGGATTTGTGAACGCTTATATTGCCATGGGGATTGCCGCTGTTTCCCTGTGGCCCCTTGCCCCGTTTCTTGTGGTGCTCCAGACAGCGGCAGCCGGCCCGGCTGTTGCCGCAGGAGCCGTGATTACAGCGATTTATGCACTTTTCGTCCACATAAAAGTGATCCAGGATGCTTTTGAACTCTCTTTTATGAAAGTGATCATTTCCCTGTCCGCAGCCATTGTCTATATCGGCTGTTTTCTGTATCTGTGGGTATAGCGCCCAACAAATCAGTTCCTGACCATCCTTTGCCTTGCTCCCTGGATCTGCATTGCATTTTCACATCCAAATTTGCCATCATTTGCTTTTAAATCAGTCCAATGCATGGTAGACTTTTCTCTTGGGGAGCCGAAAATGTAAGTTCATTTCTTTTTGCTCCCTGTACACATGGCAGTTTGAAACCAGTAGCTATGGGAGAAACAGATGGCCTCCGTTAATCTGTCATTCAAAACCGCACCCGCCGGGACAATGCATAACAATAAACCGATCAGTAACGCAAATGATTTACCTAAAAGCGCCCGTGCCGGGTCACTGCCCGGCACCAAGCCCATCAGCAAATCAAATGCGCTGCAGAAAAGCATGTTGATACTTGTTTTTCTTATTACTGCAGCCTGCACTGCCCTGCCGGACTTATCCCGGGCCGCAGACAACCTGCTGACCATGGAAAAAGCCATTGCAACCGCCCTGGAAAACAACCCGGATATCCGGATGGCCCACACCCTGATCAAAAAAGCCCAGGCTTCCGTCAAAAAAACCGAAGCGGCCTTCTGGCCCCGGGTGACGGCTTTCAGTGAATTATCAGCAGGTGATGCCCCTTCTGCCTACCTGTTTAAAACCATTGATCAGAGAGAATTGCCCCGTGATATTGATTTTAACGATCCCGGGTCGTTCACCAATATGGAAGTGGGCATCATGGCCGGAATCAATCTGTATAACGGCGGAAAAAACCGGCTGGAAAAGCAGCTGGCACAAAAAAAACTGGCTGACCAGACCGCACTGGCCCTTCAGACAGAAAATGACCGCATCGCTGCGGTAATCCAGATGTTTTTCACCGCGCTCAAGGCCAGGGAATATATCCTCATCGCCCGGACATCGGTGCAGACGGTGGAAGAACAGCTGGATATGATGACGGTGCGTTTCAAAGGCGGCAGTGTTTTAAAATCAGATATTCTCTCTTTGAAAGTCCGCCTGGCTGAAGCAAAAAAAAATCTGGTGGAAAGCAAAAACACCTTTGCCACCACCATGACAGCCCTGGCCTC
>JAABTU010000225.1 GCA_011389715.1 Desulfotignum sp. | reverse complement strand
CTGTCTGCTGTAAGTTTTATGGTGATTTGGTCAGAGGGAAAATACCCGGAGGCATTGGTTTTTAAAAACAGGGTACCGTCCATTAATCCTGCCCGGCTTAAAATCGTAACATGCAGACTGCGCATTAAATCAGCGAAAATTTGTGTATATTTTTTGCTGAAACCTTCATAGACAAAGGTATCCTCATGGGTTGCCGCATACAGGGACAAAAAAGATTCATACCGTGATTTTTCTGCATAAAACTCTGCAAATCCCTGATACAGTTCAATACCGGTGTATGCACTGTCCGGGAAAAGATGGTGATGAAAGGTCTGCAAACCGGAGCCGGCAAAAAATTCTTCTGTGATCATATATTCAAAAATACCGTAATACACGGCAGTGTAAGGAGAAATACCTTTGTGGGTCTGCATGTCGGCAACAATTTTTTCATACAGTTCAAATAAATGCTCTGCATCGGTTATTGATGTGGCAGGTGTGAGATATTTTGCCAGATGGTGCCCGAGAGTAAAATACAACCTGTTTTGCTCATACAGTGGTTTTACAGTTTCGGGCAGGTGTTCCCTCATGGTTTCAGAAAGCACGGAAAAATTGTGGGTACCAGAAAAAACCGTTGCACTTAACGCAGGAATCAACAAAACAGCGATAACCATTTTTTTTATCATCGGGGTGCTCCAAATAATATTAAATATAGGAGAACTTATACATATGGCCTGTATTTAATCAAGGGTTTTTTGGAACCATGGAACGTCCGATCATCAATGATTTTTAATCTTACTGAAAATTGTTGTTTTTACCTGTTGACAACCCACCCAACTCTTAGTAAAGGTAAAATTATAGTTATTATAAGAAAATCCAACCTTTTTGTGGTTACGAAACAGATATTGAAAGCATTGATTGTTTTTGGCAAAAGACAAGAGACTAGTTTTTTCTGTCAAGGGGCATATAAAAAACTAATAACTAAATTGTGAAAGGATCGTTTTATGAAACTTAAAGTTGTCACTTTTCTTGTGTTATCCGTTTTACTGTCATATGCCACAGCATGGGCAGTCGTACCGACAAGCGAGGTGGCCAAGCTCTATGTGGCCACATTCAACCGTGCACCGGATGCCGGAGGGCTCAATCACTGGGCAAATGCGTCCGGCCTCACCATTGAAGGGATTGCAAAAGAGTTTTTCAAGGCGCCCGAAACACAGAGAAAATACCCGGAAGGCACAACAGATGAAGAATTTGTCAATACCATCTATCAGAATGTGTTTGGGCGTGATGCGGAACAGGCGGGTATCGACTACTGGGCCGATGTGCTGGGTAAAGGTTGGAGTACCCGAGATGAAATGATCATGACTGTTATGGGCGGAGCCCAAAATAAGGATCAGCAGGTACTTCTCAAAAAAACCGAAGTGGGCCTGTACTATGCGGAGGAAGTGGGGCAGAATCACGTAGACGGTTATATATTTTCCCTGGCAGATATTACTGACGATTCCACCACCGTCACCGCGGCAAAGCAGGCCATCGATGTTATTTCAGGCGCACCTCCGGCAAATCCTCCTGGTGGTACGCCGGTCGGACTGGAGGCTGATATTGAAGAGTATATGGCCATGATCTCCGCTGCTGGAGAGCTGTCTCCCATGATGGATGAAATTGGTACACTGTTCGGGACAATTGAGGATGGAGACCCGACTGTTGTGACCATCACTCCGGATCTGCAAACTTTGGATCTGGCAAATCTGCCTCCTGAAATTACTATCAGTGCCGATTTCGACCCCGGTTATACCCCGGAGGGAAGTGCATCTGTTTATACGGGCCAGGCGGTGATCAACATCACCAATCTGGCGTTTTCTGAAAGCGGCATCACTGCGAATGCCGTCATGAATGCCACTGATCTGCGCCGGGATGGAGAACTGGTTCTGGCAGGGGCCATGACCATGGATATCAATGTGGGTATTGCGGGCAGCGGCATGGTTATAAATATTCCCATCACGTTCTCCAATCTGCAGTCCCTGGATCATCAGATCAACGGCGGGGTCGTGGTGAGTACAGCCGTCAGCGGCGACTTCCAGTTACTGGAACCGGTAGTCATGGCCTTCAACGACCTGACCACCACTGATTTCAATCTCTCGGGTACAGTAACTTTGTCCCAGATTGCAGAGGGGTTTGATGCGCTGCTCGATCTGAATACCCATGAAGGTCCGGTTAGCGGGATTATACGGGTGACCACGTCGGAAATGAATCAGCAGGACCAGGATGTTATTTCCACCCCTGAAACCATAACAGCAGGTGACTACACTGTTGATATAAACGATGTGATAATGGATGCGGATATCTGTCCGTCAGAGATGCCCATCAGCGGCAATATCATTATTTCAGGAGCGGGCGAAACAAAAACCCTGGTTTTCAACAGCAACTGCACCTATACCATTAACTGATCCCATCTTCACAATCATGGCCGGTATTTCAGATATCGGGAAGGCCGGCCATGATCTGTCCATCCCGGTGCAAAACCTCACAAAAACATACATGGGCCTGATTCTGATTCTGGTGTGCATTGTTCCGGCCAAAGGGTGCCGCCTGGATGAACACCAGTCTGCTTCTGCAGCACCATTTGAAATTGTTGTGCTTTCCGATATTCACCTGCGTATACCGGGATATCCGGATGACGGTTTTTATAACAACCAGAGAAACATGGCCAATCTGATGCTCACCGTTGACCTGATTAACGCGAACTACGCAGATGCTGATTTTGTTGTGGTAACAGGGGACCTGGTGGGCTGCCTTTTCAGCGAAGACCCGGAAGATTATTTTATCGGCCGCGACAATCCGGCTGAAACATTCAGAAATCTGTTTGATCATCTGGTACTCCCGTATTATACAGCCCTGGGCAACCATGATTATCATATTGGATTTGATCCGGTGGCAAAAGAGTCTGTTCTCACCCGGTATCCGGCATCTGTGGAAGCTGTATGGAAAAAGGTGCTGGGTATGGATCCTTTTTATGCATTTGTCCATAAAGGCATTCAGATGATCTTTCTGAACAGCAACCGGGGGCATACCATGTCCGTTCCCTGCACAGATACCGGGAACGAAACCCTGTGCATGGGCTCATTTGATGCACAGCAGATGGATTGGCTGGAAACCCGCCTCCAGAACCCGGAACCTGTCGTACTTTTTTGTCATCACCCGCCGGCAAGCAGCATGGACACCCTTGATTCCGTTATGGTGGATATTCTGTTCTCCAGCGGCATGTCCATAGACATAAATGACAGATTCTATGACATTGCAGCAGCTTACAGGCACAAGATTCTGGCCGTATTCTCAGGGCACTGGCACATGTGGCGGGAATTTACCCTGTTCGACACCATCAGGGTGTACCAGACCGGTCCGGTGGGGGACTACTGGAGTTCCGGCGAAAACATGGCCATTGCAACCATCGATCCTGCCCGCCGGACAGTGGATGTCCGCCGGCATCGGGCATCATCCCGTTGATTTCATCTTGTTTTTAAAAAACACAGATGTTAGTCTGCATATCTGATTTATAAAACCATGATAAAACCATGATAAAATCATGCCGGTATCTGGAAATACCTTTTTGCCTGGAGACATCATTTTATGAAGATATGAAAACCATGGCATTGGCTTAAACGGTGTATGCACCCTGATTGCCGGCCGGCAACCCGAAAAAGACAAACGGGATTTCAATATGAATGTTTTTTTAACCGGTGCCAGCGGCTTTATCGGCAATGCATTGCGCCTGGACCTTGAAAAAAAAAATGTTAATGTAACCTGCCTTTTTCGAAGGCCTCCTGCCGGTCCGCCTGGAAAAAATGCTTCAGGTACCCCCCGTTTTCTGGTTGAACAATGGGATGCACATACGGATTTCAGCCAGTATCTGGCGCAGACAGATGTGCTGATCCATGCGGCAGGGTGTGCCCACATGCCGACCAGATCTGATTACGACAGGCTGGAGATGTTTTTTGATGTGAATGTATATGCCACAAAAAACCTTGCTCTCCAGGCGGCCCGAAGCGGGGTGCGCCGCTTTGTATATATCAGCTCCGCCGCTGTCATGGGCAGATCAAACAATAACCGGCCGCCATTTTGTGAAACAGATGCGCCCGCACCTTACAACAGCTATACCTTGTCAAAGCACAAAGCAGAACAGGTATTGGAAACCATTG
>JAABTU010000224.1 GCA_011389715.1 Desulfotignum sp. | reverse complement strand
GATTTCGTGTTTCCGTCGATTCAGCTGGGAATGGAGACCAGTGATGATCCTGCAGACGTGTCTGTGTTGCTGCAGACGATTTTTCTATTGACCGTGGTCACCCTGGCACCGTCCATCCTGATCCTGATGACCTCCTTTACCAGACTGGTCGTGGTCCTGGCTTTTTTGCGCCAGGCCCTGGGTACTCAGCAGACGCCCTCCAACCAGATTATCGCCGGACTGGCGCTTTTTTTGACGGTATTCATCATGATGCCGGTGGGAAAACAGATCAATGATACCGCACTTCAGCCGTATCTGAACAAGGATATATCCCAGCAGGCTGCGCTCGACAACGCCATGGGACCCATCCGGCAGTTCATGTTCAAACAGACGCGGGAAAAGGATCTGGCCTTGTTTGTCAAGCTGTCGGAGACTGCCAAGCCGGCCAACCGGGAAGAGATTTCCATGTTTGTCCTGATTCCGGCCTTTGTGATCAGTGAGTTGAAAACCGCGTTTATCATCGGATTCATACTGTTCGTCCCGTTTTTGATCATTGATATGGTCGTGGCCAGCATTTTATTGAGCATGGGGATGATGATGCTGCCTCCGGTCATGATCTCCCTGCCGTTCAAGTTAATGCTGTTTGTTCTGGTGGATGGATGGAATTTGATTATCACCTCGATGATCGACAGTTTCGCTTTGGGATGATTGTGACAATCCGTGAAAAAATGACCGCAAGGAGTTGAAAATGACCCCTCAGTTCGTTGTCAACTTTGCCCGGGAGGCGATTCAGGTGACCTTGCTCATCTCGCTGCCCATATTGACCATGGCGCTGCTCGCAGGCCTGGTGATCAGTATTTTCCAGGCTGTGACGCAGATCAATGAAATGACGTTGACATTTGTTCCCAAAATTCTGGTGGTCCTGCTGGGTCTTCTGTTTCTGGCGCCGTGGATGCTGGAACATTTGATGACGTTTACCATTACGGTCATGGAAGGTTTTCCTGACTATATCCGGCAGTGATGGATGCATTCCCATGCCTGTCAACTTTGATACGATCGAAGGGTTTTTTCTGGTGCTGACCCGGCTCAGTGTGCTGGTTTTCATGTTGCCGTTTTTCAATACACAGGTGTTTCCCGCCCTGGTCAAGGCGGGTTTTTCCCTGGTTCTGGCTATCATTTTGTTTCCTGTCATCTCTATAGGGGATACCGGATTTCCAAATTCTTTGACCGCGTTTGCCGGATTGATCACGATAGAATTGATTGTCGGTATGGTTCTGGGACTGATGGTCATGGCGGTTTTTGAAGGCGTCCGAATCATGGGACAGGTGGTGGGGTTCGAAACCGGCTTTGCCATCGCCAATGTGTTCGATCCCCAGAGCGGCGCCCAGATATCGCTTCTTGCAAATTTTGCTTTTTTTCTTTCAATGGTCCTGTTTCTGCTTTTCAATGGCCATCATATACTCCTTCACGCCGTGAAGGAAAGTTTTGATATCCTGCCTGTTGGATCGATGGCCATGAATCCGTCGCTGGTAGAAAGAATGTTGTCCGTCACCGGGGATATGTTTGTTATCGCCCTGAAAATAGGGGGTCCTGCGATTGCCGCCCTGTTGTTGACCAAGGTGGCCTTTGGGTTGATCACCAAGCTGATTCCCCAGATGAACATCATGATCGTTGCGTTTCCGGTCCAGATCGCTGTGGGGTTGTTTTTTTTCAGCATCTGCCTGACAGTGCTTCGGCATTTCATGGGAACCTATGTTGAACAGCTCGGAACGTTCCTGGTGGGCATCCTGAAGCTGCTGTCCCCGTAAATTTTTGAAAAAAGACTGGAAGGTCAGCGATGGCGGACGAATCATTTGAAGACAAAACCGAACAGGCCACTCCCAAGAAACGAAGGGATGCCCGGGAAAAGGGAGAGGTCGCCAAAAGCCGGGAATTGCCCTCGGTGGCGGTGCTGCTGGCCGGTCTATTGACGTTCATTCTGTTCGGAACCTATATGTATACCCGAATAAAAGACATGATGATCGAGGTCTTCCACCTTCCTTTTTACAATGTATTGAGTGTCACGGAATTCATCCGGTTTTCCGAACAGATGATCCATTCATTTTTTTTGATCATGCTGCCCTTGGCCGGGATGATTCTTCTGGCGGCGCTGGCGGCCAACGTGTTGCAGGTGGGGTTTCTGATCAGCACGGAAAGCCTGAAACCCAAATTTTCCAGAATCGATCCGATCAAGGGCCTTGGCAGGCTGTTTTCCAAGCAATCGGTGATGGAGCTTCTCAAATGTATCGTTAAGCTGATTATTGTGGGCGCGGTCGGATATGTGACCCTGCGCGGGGAGATGGACCGGATCTCCACACTGGGGTATTTGCCTCATGAAGAGATTATCACATACATTGCTCTGACTACGTTGAAGTTGTTTGTCCGGTGCGCCGTTGCCATGATTATTATTGTGGCCATCGATTATGGTTTTCAAAAATGGCAGTTTGAAACCAAGTTGAAGATGAGCAAAAAAGAGGTCAAGGACGAACATAAGGAAGCAGAAGGCGATCCCATGATTAAATCCCGGATTCGAAGCATCCAGATGCAGATGGCAAGAAACCGGATGATGCAGAGTGTCCCGGATGCCGACGTGGTGATCACCAACCCGACCCATTATGCCATTGCCCTGAAATATGACGGCCAATCCATGGCAGCCCCCCGGGTGGTGGCCAAAGGCAAGGGTGAAATTGCCCTGAAAATAAAAGAAATCGCTGAGAAACACAGGATTTTAATGGTCGAAAACCGCACGTTGGCACAAACTTTGTATCAGATGGTATCAGTCGATCAGGAAGTGCCGCCGCTGTTGTATCAAGCCGTGGCCGAGGTGCTGGCGTATGTGTACAAGCACAAAAGAAAATAAAACATGGACATACCGCGGTATGTGGAACAGATGATATGGAAAAATCGATAAATTTCAAACTGATGCAGGTGGAAGGGGGAGAACTGCTGGCGGCCGTGGGGGTGGTGACCATTCTCATGGTGATGATTATTCCTCTGCATTCGGTGATTTTGGATTTTCTGCTGGCATTGAACATCACGGTCGCCATCACCATTCTGCTCATCGCCATGTCAACGGAAAAATCCCTGGATTTCGCTATTTTTCCATCATTGCTGCTGGTGACCACCCTGTTCCGGCTGTCGTTGAATGTGGCCTCCACCCGGTTGATCCTGCTCCACGGCAATGAGGGCCCGGCTGCCGCCGGCAAGGTGATTCAGTCCTTTGGCGGTTTTGTCATGGGCGGAAACTATGTGGTGGGTATGATCGTGTTCATCGTTCTGGTGCTCATCAATTTTGTGGTCATTACCAAAGGCGCCACCCGGGTGGCTGAGGTGGCCGCACGGTTCACCCTGGATGCCATGCCCGGCAAGCAGATGGCGGTGGATGCAGACCTCAACGCCGGGCTGATCAATGAGGCCCAGGCCAAGGAACGGCGCGGCACCATCACCCGGGAAGCGGAATTCAACGGTGCCATGGACGGGGCTGCCAAGTTTGTAAGAGGCGATGCCATTGCCGGCATCGTCATTACCATCATCAATATCCTGGGGGGGTTGATCATCGGGGTGTTCAAGCAGAACATGAGCTTTGTGGAGGCGGCCCAGAGTTACATGCTGCTGACCGTGGGAGACGGCCTGGTATCACAGATTCCGGCCCTGGTCATCTCCACGGCCGCAGGGATCGTGGTGACCCGTTCCGCTTCCGAAGGCACCATGGGAAGTGATTTCATCCGTCAGGTGACCCGGTATCCCCGGGCCGTGAACCTGGCTGCATTGATGATTTTTTTCTTTGGATTAATCCCCGGGCTGCCGCATATGGCGTTTATTTTTCTGTCCCTGGGAATCGCCGGTGCCAATTATTTTCTGAGAAAACGGGAAGCCCTGTCAGAAGCGGCCGACGCAGAAGCGGCCCTGGTCGAGGAACCGGCATTGACCGGACCGGAACCGGTGGAGCATCTGTTGACCGTGGATATTCTGGAAGTGGAGGTGGGCTATGGATTGATCGGGCTGGTGGACAAGGAACAGGGGGGTGAATTTCTGGATCGGGTTCACGCGGTTCGGCGTCAGTTTGCTCAGGACATGGGATTGATTGTGCCGCCCATTCATATCCGGGACAATCTGCAGATCAAGTCCAATATGTACAATATCCTGATCAAGGGG
>JAABTU010000223.1 GCA_011389715.1 Desulfotignum sp. | reverse complement strand
AATCAATCCGGTTTGAACGAACCTGTGATATGCGTCCATCTTCCTCTGCACCGCTTTTCGATACGCCTCCGGTTTCTTATGAATATACTGATTGCCGGAATATCGTTTGATCGGTTTCATGGGTTTCATCCAGAAATGATAGGCATAGGCACCGATGGTTCTGACAGCTTGCTTGAAAGACACCTCAATTTTGAATCTGAGCCCGTACAACCGGATGATTTCAAGCGGCTGGAGCGTCAAATCCGTGGACATCAGGATACATTTGCCCCTGTTGGGATGAAGAACCACGACGAACCGAACCGTTCTTCCAGCTGCTCGCCAAAGAAGATCGAGTGATAGATATCGAATTTGCCTGTTACTTTCACCATAAACAGGACTCGGGGCCACAACCATCGCCTCCGGGTTCTTGAACAGTTCACCGAGTTTTATTTTTTCACCATACACTCTTTTCCTCCCCCGGCCAGTTTTCTTTTCCGTGTCTGGATAATACGCCACAGCGTTATTTTTGACCCGGGTGATCAAATGATTCCCATTTTTCAAAAGCTTCTTCACGATTTTTCCGCTGGCATAATAGGCGTCGGCAATGAAATAAAACGGTAGATCAAGCCCAAGGGATTCAATGAGGATTATCATTTTATCCGTGTCCTTTCGGTAAGCGTGCGTGAAATAACCATCCCCGGGTGATATTATCGGTTCCAGCATAAACATTAAAAGGAGGAACCGATGAACAAACAACCTTTGACAACCGAACAATCAGCCGCTTTGGAAAACGTCTGCCATCTGTTTGCGGACTGGCGGAAGGCCAAAACCGGACGAGAACGCATACCGGAACAGCTTTGGCAGGCTGCAGCAGATCTTTATCATACCCGAAAAATGACCATAAACAGGATCGCCCGTACGTTGAGGCTGAGTCATTCAGCACTCAAAGCAAAAATTTATGAGATGCCACCAGCTGCCACTGATCCGCCTGAGGAAGATGCCTCATCTCTGTTTATTGAAGTGGCAGCTCCACAGGGTTATTCCGATTGTGTCATAGAGATGGAAAACCAGACCGGCATAAAGATGCGCATGTGCCTCAGAGGCCGGGCAGATCCGGCAGTACTTGACCTGGGCAGATATTTTCTGGCAGGTGCGCCATGATTCAGATCACGCCCCATATGCGGATACTTTTGGCAGCAGAACCCGTGGACTTCAGAAAGGGCATCGACGGCCTGGCCGGGATATGCAGGAAGGTGCTGCAGTCTGATCCTTTTTCCGGATATCTGTTCGTATTTATTAACCGGCGACGGACTGCCATCAAAATTTTGTGCTATGACAGCCAGGGATTCTGGCTTTGTCAGAAACGTCTGTCCAAGGGCCGGTTCAACTGGTGGCCCAAAAAAGACCACTCCGCCGGCCGGTGTCTTGAAGTCCATGAGCTTCAGATGCTGCTGTGGAATGGTGACCCGTTTCATACAAGGGCCGCCCCTGCATGGAGAAGACTGTCTGCATAATTTTTTTTGCCGGGTTCATTTTTTTCTTGCGTTCCAACTGATTTTGTGGCATATACCGTTGCCATGGACCATGACATCGTACTCACATACCGCGGCAGAAGCGCAACCAGGGCTGATATTGCATTTATTACCCGGTTGATAGAAAACAACCCGACAAAAAGCCGCCGTGCCCTGTCACAGCTACTGTGCAAAAAATGGAACTGGATTCAGGCAAACGGCAGCCTTCGTGACATGATCGCCCGGGGGTTTATGCTCGAACTTCATAGAAACGGACATATCACTCTTCCGGCCAAAAAACAGAATCCTGTCAATCCATTTTTGAACCGCAAAAAACCGGAACGGCTGAGCATGGATCAGACACCGGTGGTTACCGATCTTAAAGGCATACTGCCATTGAAAATCATGCTGGTAAAAAACACGCCCCATGAACCGTTGTTCAACAGCCTGATTGAACATCATCATTATTTGGGCTACTGCCATCCTGTGGGAGAACAGCTCAAGTACATGGTATTTGTCGGGGATAGGCCGGTGGCCTGTTTTTCATGGTCATCGGCTCCCCGGCATATCGGGGCCAGGGATCGGTATATCGAATGGAAAAAGGAACACCGGGATCACAATCTGTGTTATATCGCCTACAATAGCCGCTTTCTGATACTGCCCTGGTTCCGGGTTCCCCATTTGGCTTCATGGCTTCTGGGGTATATGGCCAGGCAACTGTCCCGGGATTGGGAGAGCGTTTACTGTCACCCTGTTTATTACCTTGAGACATTTGTTGACACTGAACAGTTTGTCGGCACCTGCTATAAAGCGGCAAACTGGCAGTACCTGGGTGATACCACCGGCCGCGGCAAGCAGGATCACACCAAAAAAATAAACCGCTCCATCAAGGCGGTGTGGGGATATCCCCTGACCAGAAATTTTCGGCAGCTGCTGACAAGGATTCCCCATGGAAACGATAAGTCTGACAACTGAAGAGCTGGATGCACTTGTAGAACGGGTGAAATCAGGCTGTCTTCAAGAAGGAGATGCCGAAATCATCCAGGCCATGGCCAATGCTGTCAAGTTGTTGAGCCAGGCGGTCAAGGACAAGGCATCCTCGATCAAAAAGCTGCTGGCCATGGTGTTCGGCCCGAAGACCGAAAAAAAAGAAAAAGTTATCAAACCCTGTACCTCCGGCACCCGCAAAAAAGATAAACCGGCTCAAAAAAATGGACATGGCCGTCGATCTGGCGATGAGTTTACAGGCGCTGAAAGAAAATCGGTTCTCCATGAAACACTCAACCATAAAGACCCCTGCCCGTTATGTCCCAAAGGAATTTTGTACCGGCTCAAAAAACCGGGTCAGACCATCTGTTTTACCGGCCAGGTGCCGATTGTTGCCACCATTTACGATCTGGAAAAGCTTCGGTGCAATCTGTGCGGCGAGGTCTTCACAGCTCAGGCTCCCTGCAACAAAACCGGCAGGGTTTATGATGCCAGTGCCATGGCAATGATCCCGCTGCTCAAGTATGGGTATGGCTTTCCCTGGAGCCGGCTGGCAAAACTCCAGGAAAGCCTGGACATACCGCTTGCTGCCACCACTCTTTGGGACAAAACGGAAGCCGCAGCCAACCTTATCCACGCGGTCTTCCGTGAGCTGATCCGCCAGGCGGCCCAGGGAATTATCCTCCATAATGATGATACCCCCATGAAAATATTGTCCCTGGTGCAGGAAAACAAGAACAAAACCGCTGACGAAAGAACCGGCATGTTTACCACGGGGATCATCTCCCGGATCGATGATGACAGACAGATCGCCCTGTTTTATACCGGGCGGAATCATGCCGGTGAAAATATCACCGATCTTTACCGGAAAAGAGATCCCGGCAGACCGCCGCCGGTCCAGATGTGTGATGCCTTGTCACGCAATACCACGGATGAATTCAAGGGTATTTTGTGCAACTGCCTGATACACGGACGTAGGAACTTTGTAAATGAAATCGACAATTTTCCCGAGGAAGCTGAATATGTCATTGAGGTACTCGCAGAGGTTTACCGCATAGATGCCCGGACAAAAAAAGAAAAAATGACACCGGATCAGCGGCTGGATTTCCATAAGGAACACAGCGGCCCTATAATGGCGGGCCTCAAATCATGGCTGGACCGTCAGATAGATGAAAATCTGGTGGAACCGAACTCCGGACTCGGCAAGGCGATTACCATATGAACAATCACTGGCCCGAATTGACACGCTTTCTGGATGTTCCGGGAGCTCCGCTGGACAATAATATTTGTGAAAGGAGCTTGAAGCGCTGCATCCAGCATCGGAAAAATTCATTGTTCTACAAAACCGAGCATGGTGCCTATATCGGGGACATGTTCATGAGCCTGATCCATACCTGCAACCTGATGCGGGTCAATCCCTTTGATTATCTGGTCACGCTGATAAAAAATTCATCGGCATTGTTCAAAGATCCTTCCAAATGGATGCCCTGGAATTATAAGACAAACGAATCGTAGATCCATCTTGACAGTCCGGGGGGTGTCAAAAGCGCACCCCCCCGGCTGAAAAAAAATTTAGTTACACACGCTTACCGAAGGGACACAATTAATTGAAACCAAAATCAGGGAATCTATCAAAAGTGAAATGCCAGGAATTCTTATCCATGACTGGAAAACAAAAGAATTGAAAAGACTCAAAGATAAAGTCACAAAAGTTGA
>JAABTU010000233.1 GCA_011389715.1 Desulfotignum sp. | reverse complement strand
GATTGACTGAAGAAGAACTGCTGCCCCAGGGTCACTACATCGGCAAAATTGATTTTAAAAAGGTTATGGAACGTCTGAAAGACAAACCCAATGGAAAGTACATCGATGTAACAGCCATTTCTCCCACCCCCCTGGGAGAGGGAAAATCCACCTCTTCCATGGGCCTTGTTCAGGGCCTGGGGAAACTGGGCAAAAATGTGTGTGCCGCCATCCGCCAGCCGTCCGGCGGTCCCACAATGAATATCAAGGGATCGGCCGCCGGCGGCGGACTGGCCCAGTGTATTCCGTTGACCCCGTTTTCTTTGGGATTCACCGGTGATATCAATGCCATCATGAACGCCCACAATCTGGCAATGGTGGCCCTGACCTCGCGGCTGCAGCATGAAAGAAACTACACCGACGAGCAGCTGGAAAGGCTCTCCGGCATGAAGCGCCTGGACATCGATCCCACCAACGTGGAGATGGGCTGGGTCATCGATTTCTGCTGCCAGGCACTGCGTAACATCATCATCGGTATTGACGGTGTCAACGGCAAGGCAGACGGGTTCATGATGAAATCCAAGTTCGGCATTGCCGTGTCATCCGAGGTCATGGCCATCCTTTCTCTGGCCAATGATCTCAAGGACATGCGCGAAAGAATGGGCAAGATTGTTGTGGCCTACACCAAAAAAGGCAAGCCGGTAACCACGGAAAACCTGCAGGTGGCCGGTGCCATGACCGCCTGGATGGTGGATGCCCTGAATCCGTCTTTGATGCAGACCCTGGAAGGTCAGCCGGTTATCGTGCATGCCGGTCCTTTTGCCAACATCGCCATCGGCCAGAGTTCCATCATCGCTGACAAGGTCGGCCTGAAACTCGCTGATTACCATGTGACCGAATCCGGATTTGGCGCTGATATCGGATTTGAGAAATTCTGGAACCTCAAATGCCGTTATTCCGGCCTGAAACCGGACTGTGCAGTCGTGGTTGCCACCATCCGGGCCCTGAAATGCCACGGCGGTGCACCGGTACCGGTGCCCGGCAAAGCCATGCCCGAAGAATATGCAACGGAAAATGTTGATTGGGTTGCCAAGGGCTGCGACAACCTTATCCATCATATCAGAAACGTCAGAAAAGCAGGCATCTCACCGGTTGTCTGCATCAACGCCTTTTACACCGATACTGATGCGGAAATTGCCAAGGTCAGGGAGCTGTGTGAGGCAGAAGGTGCCCGGGTGGCCCTGTCCCGTCACTGGGAAAAGGGCGGTGACGGCGCCATTGAATTTGCTGAAACGGTTGTGGAAGCCTGTGAAGAAAAAACCGAGTTCAAGTTCCTCTATGAACTGGATATGCCCATCAAAAAGAGAATTGAACTCATTGCCAAAGAGGTGTACGGTGCTGACGGGGTTGATTATTCTGCGGAAGCGGAAAAATCTCTTGCCAGGATTCAGGCAGATCCTGAACTGGCCGGACTGGGCATGTGCATGGTGAAAACCCATCTGTCTCTGTCTGACAACCCCGCCCTCAAGGGTGTGCCAAAAGGCTGGAGACTGACCATACGCGAAGTCCTTACCTATGGCGGTGCCGGGTTCATCGTTCCTGTGGCAGGGGCCATCAGCCTCATGCCGGGTACCGGCTCCAACCCGGCATTCAAACGGGTTGATGTGGATGTGGAAACCGGCAAGGTGGAAGGTGTATTCTAACCCCAACACACAGCTTATGCATACATTAGGTAAAACCAAATCCTGTAACCGGTTTTCCGGGCTGATTCTCATGCCAGGGCCGGTTATGGGTCAACCCTTAAGTGAATGTTTGGAGAAAGAGATATGACAGCGCAAATAATCAGCGGAACGGAAATCAGAAAGGCCATCCTCGGGGAGATCAAAGAGGAAGTCGATCAGATGAAAGAAAAACACGGCAAAGTGCCCGGTCTTGTGACCATCCTTGTCGGGTCCAGCCCGGCGTCCATCAGCTATGTGACCCTGAAGGTTAAAACCGCCATCAGCCTTGGATTCCATGAAATCCAGGATGATCAGCCAGAAGACATTTCTGAAAAAGATCTGCTGGCATTGATTGACAAATACAACAATGATCCCGATATCCACGGTATCCTGGTGCAGCTGCCGCTGCCCAAGCACATTGATGACAAAAAAGTGCTCAATGCCATCAACCCGGACAAGGATGTGGATGCATTTCATCCGGTGAATGTGGGACGGCTGATGATCGGCGGAGATGAGGTCAAATTTCTGCCCTGCACCCCTGCCGGTATCCAGGAGATGATCGTCCGGTCCGATACGGAAACATCTGGTGCGGAAGTTGTGGTGGTGGGCCGTTCCAATATCGTGGGCAAACCCATTGCCATGATGATGGCCCAGAAAGGGGTTGGTGCCAACGCCACCGTGACCATCGTTCACACCCGGACCAAAGATCTGGCCGCCCACTGCAAGCGGGCGGATATTCTCATTGTGGCAGCTGGTGTGCCGGATCTGGTAAAACCCGAATGGATCAAGCCCGGTGCCACGGTCATCGATGTGGGTGTCAACCGGGTGGGCATGAACGAGGAAACCGGCAAAGCCATACTCAAGGGGGATGTGGATTTTGATGCAGCCAAGGAAATTGCCGGTAAAATCACCCCTGTTCCCGGTGGCGTGGGTCCCATGACCATTGCCATGCTCATGAAAAATACCCTCAGATCCGCCAAGCTGAGCCTCGGGATGAGCTGATCATCCGGCTAAGCTGATCTAAAGATCTGTTTTGCCTTGAAACCATGTGACAGGATCAGGCCTGCAAATTTGCAGGCCTGATCCTGAATTTTTATGACACCTTCCTGATTACACACCAGATCTGTTTTACATAAATTTTCTTGTCAGGCTGTCAGTCTCCTCGCCATAATTTGTTTTTGCCAGATCTCTTTATTTTCAGTTTGGGACACCATTTTCGGCACCACATTTTTTTCTTTACTTGTCTGAATTATGCCATATTATATCACGTGATTAAACAGGCAAAAAGCGGCTATATCCAGGCTGCAATAATATTGATCTAAAAAGGGGGATCCATGGATAAACTGGATGCAATTTTTGAACCGGAAACCATAGCCGTAATCGGCGCTTCAACCCAAAAGGGCAAAGTGGGCCACGATATATTTGCCAATATATTGTCCGGCGGGTATAAAGGCACCCTGTATCCGGTGAACCCCAAGGCCAGGTCCGTGCTCAGCGTAAAATGCTATACCAGTATCACCAATATTCCAGATCCCATTGACCTGGCCATGATTATCCTGCCGCCCAGGGCTGCTCTGGCATCGGTGCAGGAGTGTATCGCCAAGGGGGTAAAAGGTATTGTGATTGTATCTGCCGGGTTCAAGGAGGTGGGGGGAGAAGGAGCGGATATTGAAAAACAGATCAAAGCCCTGTGCACAGATGCCGGGGTCCGGCTGGTTGGTCCCAACTGCCTTGGGGTGATAAATCCATCGCCCAGGGTATCATTGAATGCCAGTTTTTCCGCACGTATGCCTGAGGCGGGTAATGTGTCCTTTATTTCCCAGAGCGGTGCCCTGTGTACAGCGGTTCTGGATTATGCCGCTGACAAGGGGTTCGGATTTTCAAAGTTCATTTCCATCGGTAACAAGGCAGATGTGGATGAGCTGGACCTGCTGCGCTATTATCATAAGGACCCGGATACGGATGTGGTCATGATCTATATGGAAGAGCTGAGCCGCAGTGCAGAGGAGTTCATCACCGAGGTTCGGAAAATGACCTCCGGCACCAACCCCACCCATGTGATTGTCATAAAATCAGGCTCTTCAGCGGCAGGTGCACGGGCGGCTGCTTCCCACACAGGGGCTCTGGCAGGATCGGATGTGATTTATGACGGGTTGTTCACCATGTCCGGTATTCTGCGTTGCAAGACCGTGAACCAGCTTTTTGATTATGCCCAGGCCTTTGCTGCCAATAAGTACCCTACAGGGGATCGGGTTGCCATTGTAACCAATGCCGGCGGCCCCGGTATCATGGCCACGGATATGAGTGAACAGTCCGGCTTGCGCCTGGCACATTTTTCCGAAGAAACCATAAACGAATTGAAAAAATATCTGCCGGCCACAGCCAATTTTCATAACCCTGTGGATGTCATAGGAGATGCTGCAAAAGACCGGTATGAGAATACCCTGGCCACGGTGTTGGCGGACCGGGGTGTGGATGCGGTGCTGATCATTCTCACCCCCCAGTCCATGACCGATGCCATTGGCACGGCTGAGTCTATTGTCAGGATAGCCAAGAATACAATTAAGCCCATTTTATGCGCTTTCATGGGGATTGTGGATGTGTCTGACGGGGTCAAACTGCTCCAGGCACATAAAGTGCCGGTATATCAGTTTCCAGAGAGCGCTGCCCGGTCCTTAGGGGCATTGCGGGAAGGGATGAAATGGCTGTTTAGAAAAATTTTACCCCAGTACAACCTGGTATATGACAAAGAAAAGGCCGGAAAAATTATCCAGCAGTACATGGACCAGGGCCGCTATGTGCTGGGGGAGCTGGACGGTAATGAAATCCTTAAATGTTATGGATTCAACATCCTTCCCATGACCCTGGCCAGAACAGCATCGGAAGCAAGGAAGATTGCGCAGGATCTGGGGTATCCTGTGGTCATGAAAATTGTATCTCCTCAGATTCTGCACAAGTCAGATGCCGGCGGCGTGCGGGTGTGGCTGGAGAATGACCGGGCTGTTGAGAGAGCGTTCAAAGAGATTATGGAAAATGCCAAAAAATATGATCCAGAAGCCCAGCTGGAAGGGGTCCTTGTCCAGAAGATGGCGCCGGCAGGCAAAGAGGTGATCCTGGGTGTGACCTGGGATCCGGTGTTCGGTCATGCCGTCATGTTCGGACTCGGGGGAATATTTGTGGAGGTATACAAGGATGTGGCCTTCCGGTTGTCGCCCATGGGCAGGAATGTTGCCAGGCGGATGGTCAAAAGCATTAGAGGGTATCCGATTCTGAAAGGGTTGCGCGGGGAAGCACCGTCTGATATTGAGGAGATCGAAAAAAACATTGTATCTTTAAAAGCCCTTGTGGACGATCACCCGATGATCAGGGAACTGGATATCAATCCGCTTTTTGTCCATGAAGCAGGCAGTAAAACAACGGTGGCCGATATAATCATACGGCTTGATGACAAGGCGAAAACCCATTGAAGGAGATCCAAATATGCCCCAAGGAAATGGCTTTATCATGGAAGCAGCAAAAGAAGCAGAAAAAAAACAGGCCCGCCGGAAAGACACTTTTCCCAAGGTTGATTTTTCAAGCTTTATTCTGTCCATTTATTCCTCCGGACTGGTGCAGCTGGGAAAGGTTGAAGACCCTTCCACAGGCCAGATGCAAAAAAATCTGTCTATGGCCAAACACACCATTGATATGATGGCCATGCTCTCGGAAAAAACCCGTGGAAATTTGAACAAGGATGAGGAAAATCTTTTGCGGGCACTTCTCAGCGAAATACGGATGGCCTATGTGGAGGCAAGCGCTTGATACAACGGTCATCTTTGGCCAAGATCAACCTGTTTTTGTATGTCACCGGCAGGCGCTCTGATGGATTTCATGACCTTTTTTCCCTGATGGCAAAAATCGGTCTGGCAGATGACATGGCATTTGCCTTTCATGGCCGGGGTATACAGGTGACTTGCGACCATCCGGATGTGCCCGAAGATGAAACCAATCTGGCCCACCGGGCAGCCGTGCTGTTTTTTGCATGCTGTGAAAAGGTATCACAGCCGATACCCAAAGAAGGGGTTTGCATTCACATAAAAAAACAGATTCCTGTGGGCGGCGGCCTGGGGGGCGGCAGCAGCAATGCCGCCACTGTATTACAGGTGTTGAACGATCGGTACAGCCGACCGTTTTCCCTAAAGCAGTTGATAGAGATGGGACGCTGTCTGGGAGCTGATGTGCCGTTTTTTCTTTTTAACGGCCCGGCCCTGGCCACCGGGGTGGGAGAAAAACTCACACCCGTTTCAAACCTGCATTTTTGCCACGTGCTTTTGTGTGATTCCGGGATTCATGTCCCCACCGCCAGGGTGTTCAAAAGCCATGAATTTTGTTTGACATCCCATAATAAATATACTATAAAATCTGTTTCGGATGCTCTTTTACAGGGACAGGGGGGTGATATCGGGCAATATCTGCATAATGATCTGGAAGGATCAGCCTTCAGGTTATACCCGGAAATCAGGTCCACAAAAAAAGAGATGGAAGATTTGCTGCAAAGACCTGTAACCATGTCTGGAAGCGGCGGCTCTCTTTTTGCCCTGTATCCGGACCGAAAAGATGCGCAGCAGGGATATGAAATGCTCTGCAGGCGGTGGCCCGGCAAAAACAGAAATGTTTTTTTAACCGCATTGCAAAACAGATGAAGACCAGTGGTAGATATTCTGGGGCGTCGTCAAGTGGCAAGACACAGGGTTTTGATCCCTGCATTCAGAGGTTCGAATCCTCTCGCCCCAGCCATAGTTTTATGACTTCATAAAAAAAAGAGACAGGTTATGAGCGGGTTGTCAATTTTTGCTGGAAATTCAAACCCCCTTCTGGGAGACAGAATTTCTGAATATCTTGCAAAGCCCTTGGGGAAATTGAAGGTCAATCGTTTCAGCGACGGAGAAATCCAGGTTGAAATTCTTGAAAATGTCCGAAAACAGGAAATTTTTGTGATCCAGTCCACATGCAAGCCTGTGAATGACCATCTGGTGGAGCTGCTGCTGATGATCGATGCGTTCAAGCGTTCTTCTGCCAGCCGTATTACAGCGGTTATCCCATATTTCGGCTATGCCCGCCAGGATAAAAAAGTGTCTCCCCGGGTTCCCATTTCGGCCAAAATGGTGGCAGATATTCTGGAAAACACCGGTGTTGACCGGGTGATTACCATGGATCTGCACGCCGGTCAGATCCAGGGGTTTTTCAGTGTGCCTGTGGACAATCTCTATGCAGCACCCATTATCATAGATGATATCAGGACGAGATACCCTGAAAACCTGGTGGTGGTTTCTCCTGATGCCGGTGGTGTGGAGCGCGCCAGGGCCTATGCCAAACGCCTCAACTGCAGCCTGGCCATTGTTGACAAGCGCAGAAGCGCCCCAAACCAGGCCAGGGCCATGGCCATTATCGGGGATGTGCAGGACAAAATTGCCATTGTCATTGATGATATGGTGGATACGGCCGGTACCTTGACCGAGGCAGCCGGTGTGATTTGTGAAAAAGGCGCCAGACAGGTGCATGCCTATTGCACACACCCGGTGTTGTCCGGCCCGGCCATTGACAGAATCAACAGTTCTTCTCTGAGTTCTCTGGTTGCCACTGATACCATTCCTTTGTCCGAAGAGGCACAAAAATGTGAGAAAATCAAAACCTTATCCATTGCAAAGCTTGTGGGTGAGGCTATTGTGCGCAGCTACAGAGGCGATTCGGTTAATTCCCTGTTTATATAAACAATTTACTTTAACAGTCCACTTAAACGCACAATTTTTTATCTTTTCGTAAATAGCGGACATGGAGGAAAGCACTTTGGATTTAATTAAACTACATGCAACAAAACGCAGCACAAAAGGAAAGGGTGCTGCCAGAAAAATGCGCAAAAACAAAACTTTCCCTGCAGTCATTTACGGGCCCAAAATAGATCCCATGATGCTGTGTCTTGAAACCAGTGAATTTGATAAAATTATCAGGGACAGGGGCACATCCGGTCTGTTTCTGAACATGAAGATTCAGGGGGAAGCAGAGGTCAAAAGCAAGGTGGTGATGCTCAAGGATCTGCAGATGGACACTTATGGCATCGAATACCTGCATGCGGATTTTCATCAGATTGATATGGACACCCTGGTGACTGTATCAGTTCCGATTGTGCCTATTGGGGTCAGCAAAGGGGTCAAGGACGGGGGAGGTATGCTTCAGATTATCCGCCGTGAACTGGAAGTGGTGTGTAAACCTGCTGATACCCCTGAAAGTATTGAAATTGATATTTCAGATCTGGATATCGGGGATGCTGTCCATGTGGAAGCGATTGATCTCGGGGAGGCAGTGGAAATTCCCCATGATGTGAATTTTACCGTAATAACCATTGTCCCGCCTGATGCCGAAGAGGAAGAGGAGCTGGCAGAAGATGAAATGATGGAAGAAGAACTGGAAGAGACAGCAGACGTTCCGGCAGAAGAACTCGCTGAATAGCGTGTTGCATGTTTTATGACAGTTGCAGGAAGCAAAATTATAGCGGGTCTGGGAAACCCGGGCCAGGATTATACCCGGACCCGTCATAATATCGGTTTTCTGGTGGTGGAAGCCATTGCAGAAAAAGCCGGTACTGAATTCAATAAAAACCGTTTTGACGCTGCCTTTGTAAAGACACGGATCCATGGCCGGGAGGTTTTCCTGGTCAAACCGATGTCCTATATGAATCGCAGTGGGTTTCCCCTCCAGAAATTATCCGCATATTTCAAAGTTGATTTCACTGACATTATAGTAGTTCATGATGATTTGGACCTCCCCTTTGGCACCATCAAGATTGTGCAGGACAGGGGGCCTGGCGGCCATAACGGGGTCAGATCCATTATGGATGCCTTTGGCCGCAAAGATTGTATCCGGGTACGGATCGGGGTGGGGCATCCGGAAGACCAGGGCCAGGTTACCGGGCATGTGCTGGGCGGGTTTACCCAGGATGAACAGGCCGCCTTAGGTGGTATTGTGACAGCCGCCGCTGATGCCTGCGGCCTTATCCTTTCTAAAGGCGTTGTCCAGGCCATGAATCAGGTCAATTCCAGACGATGAACATTGGTTATCCTGCTTTACATTATTTTTATTTTTTTGCTTTTGTACGCTTTTTCATTCCTGGTTAAAACCCTTGCTATCCCTGTATAAAAATTGCTGAAACCGCCTTTGGAAGCGCCCGTTGTAAATCTTTATGGTTGACAATCTTGTTAAGATGTGATTATGTACTTGAGAATGGGCAAATTGTTTCTAACAAATCAAGGTGGGCTATCCAATGGGTGAAAAATCCAAGAACACAACGG
The DNA here is from genome assembly GCA_011389715.1 of Desulfotignum sp. Classification (GTDB taxonomy): domain Bacteria; phylum Desulfobacterota; class Desulfobacteria; order Desulfobacterales; family Desulfobacteraceae; genus Desulfotignum. Next base: position 7,636 of record JAABTU010000233.1, on the reverse strand, counting down.
CTAGAGCAATGACATCAACCAAAAAAGAATTTGCAAAAGGGGATCTGGCTGTTTATCCAGCGCATGGGGTTGGCTGTATTGAGTCAATCGAAAGCAAGGAGATTAACGGCGATACCATGAATTTCTACATGATGAAAATTGTGGAAAACGGCATGGTTATAATGATCCCCACCTCCAATGTTGAATCAGTGGGATTGCGGGAGGTTATCCCTGAAACAGAAATCCCGAAAGTCTACAAGGTGATGCAGGAAAAGGCACAAAATGGTGACAACCAGACATGGAACCGGCGATACAGAGAATACATGGACAAGATAAAGACCGGCTCCATTTATGATGTTGCGGAAGTTTTCCGGGATCTTTTTCAGCTCAAACTGGAAAAAGACCTTTCATTCGGGGAACGCAAGCTGCTGGATACAGCCCAGAACCTTCTGGTACAGGAATTGTCAACGGCAAAGGATATTGATGAATTGTCCATGATGAAAGAAATCGAGAACCTGTTTCAATAGCCGTTGCACAGAATTTTGCATGACAAGCCGGCGGACAGACAATGTCCATCGGCTTTTTATTGATACCCAATGAAAATAGACTGGATTATTGATTCTGCATCCACAGGCCGGCGGCTGGATTTTTTTGTTTCCCAGACATTGGAAGGCTGCAGCAGATCCCTGGCTGCTGCATGGATCAAGCAGGGAAATATCCAGGTATCCGGGCAGCAAAAGCAGCCTGGATACCGGGTCAAAAAAGCAGACCGGATCACCGGCATAATTCCACGGCCGGGACTGCCCCCGGTTGTGGATCCGGAACCCGGGCCGGTGCATGTGGTGTATGCAGATGCCCATATCATTGTCCTGGATAAATCACCGGGCCTGGTGGTTCACCCCGGGGCAGGCTGCCAGGGCCATACCCTTGTGAACAGACTGATTTACCATTACCCGGATATTAAAGATGTGGGGGAAGACCCTTTGCGCCCCGGGATCGTCCACCGTCTGGACAAAGACACAAGCGGGCTTATGCTTGTGGCCAGAACAGAACAAAGCCTTGATTTTCTGCAAAAAGAGTTTAAATATCACCGGGTGAAAAAGACATATCTGGCTTTGATATCAGGCACTGCGCTTCCGGATTCAGGAGAGATAACGCTTCCTGTCGGCCGGCACCCAAAACACCGCAAGCGCATGGCTGTCACCTTTGAAACAGGAAAACCCGCCCATACATCCTGGCAGGTCTGTCGGCGATTTGCCCGTGCCTGCCTTGTCAGTGTGCAGCTCCATACCGGCCGCACCCACCAGATCAGGGTGCATTTTTATAACATGGACCATCCTCTCCTGGGGGACCGGGTCTATCAGTACCGCAGAAACCGCAAAAAACAGCAGGCTTTTCCACGGCAGATGCTGCATTCCTGGAAAATAGCTTTCAGGCATCCCTATTCCGGCCAAAAAATGCATTTCTCCACTGAACCACCCCAGGACTTTACCAGTGCTGTGGAAAAAGAAGCAGAATACAGTGGCAACTGATCCTGCAGCGAGCCGTGTTAAAAAATTGTTAATTATTTTTGAAAATACAGGGATATGGTTGACATTTTTCTTTACAGATGGTTATAGAGGTAAGGATTTGTCCGGAAACCTGACCGGAGACCTGAACAGAACAAGACAATTGCAGACATGAAGGATACGGCATGATTCAATCTATTCTGATGATGGGGGGGCTGGGAGTGGTTATCGGCACAGCCCTTGTGATCGCTTCCAAGGCATTTTATGTGTATGAGGACCCAAAGGTGGTGGCCATAGATGATGCACTGCCCGGTGCCAACTGCGGGGGATGCGGCCTGCCCGGGTGCACGGCCAATGCCCAGGCCATTGTGGAAGGAAAGGCCAGCGTCAACTCCTGCGTGGCGGCCGGGGATGATGTGGCCCAGGCCATAGCCGCCATCATGGGGGTGTCGGTATCAGACAAGGAACCGGAATTTGCAAAACCCGGGTGTTACTACGGCAATGCAGATGCAGATCTGCATTACACCTACCAGGGGGTGAGAGACTGCCGGGCCGCTGCCATGCTTTTGGGCGGGATGAAGGTGTGCCGCATCGGCTGCCTGGGGCTGGGCACCTGTGTGACCGCTTGCAAGTTCAATGCCCTTTCCATGGGACCGGACGGACTGCCGAAGGTGAACCAGGAAAACTGCACCGGCTGCGGTGCCTGCGAAAAAATCTGTCCCAAGAACATTATCCGCCTGACATCGGTGACCCGGCGCATCATGCGCGAATACACGGTGGCGGACTGCACCACCCCCTGCCAGCGGGCCTGCCCCTCAGGCATAGACATCAAAGAATATATCCGGCTGATCAGAGAAGGGGACTATGCAGGGTCTTTGTCTGTGATCAAGGAAAGAATGCCCTTTCCCACGGTGATTTCCCGGATCTGCCCGGCCCTGTGCGAATTTGACTGCCGGCGGCTGATAGAGGATGAAACCGTGGCCATCAACGGCCTGAAACGCTTTGTCTGTGATTATGAAATGACACTGGACCAGCGGATCCAGCCCTATAAAGCCCCGGCAACAGAAAAACAGGTGGCAGTCATCGGCGGCGGGGTGGAAGGCCTTTCCGCAGCCTATTTTGCCGCACGCCTGGGCCATGCGCCGACTGTTTTTGAGACCACCGGCCAGGTGGGCGGTCTGCTGCGCAAGGCCATTGCCAGACAACGCCTGTCCATGGATATACTGGACTGGGATATCCAGGGCATCCAGGATTTGGGGGTAACCGTGAAAACCGGTGTGTGTGTGGGTGTTGATACCACCATCCCGGATCTTTTCCGCCAGGGCTTTGATGCCGTGTTCGCCGCCACCGGCGGATGGGATTCGCGCATGTCCAGAAACCAGGCAGACCAGCCTGTCCCGGTTTTCCCGGGAGGCATGCTGCTCATCGATCTTGTGCGTGCCGGCCATGACAAAAACATCCAGATCAACTGCGGCAAACAGGCTGTGATCGCAGGCGAAGGCAGACACCTGGCCGCAGCTGTGAATGCCCTGGTTGAAAAAGGGGTAAAAAAGATCTCCATTGTGTACAGGCATACGCAGGAAGATGCCGATGTTGATCTGTCCGGGCTGGATGCTGCAGCAAAAGATGCGGTGGGCTTTTTCTGTAACGCAGGCATCACCAAAGTGATAGGAGAAGAAGACACCCTTGTGGCTGTGGAAGCCACAGACCTGTCCTCGGGGCAGACCTTTCGTATTGCGGCAGACACCCTGGTTATCGGGGCAGGACGGTTCCCGGAACTGGTGTTTATCCCCGCTGTGGATACCCGGGCGGATGACCCTGATGCTGCAGGTGAAACCCCTGCTTCTGATGCTGTACTGGCCTGGGAAGGGGTTGAGCTGCCCAAAAAACCGGACTCCCGTTCCCCGGAAGGCCTGCTGTCAGCCCAGGATGTCATCTCTGAATACCCGGCTGCGGTATCAGCCATCAACGGCGGCAGAAAAGCGGCGGCTGCCATGCACAATCTCATGTACGGCCTGCCGTTTGCAGACCCCGCCAAAATGGTTACTCCCCGGACGAAGCTCCAGGATGTCAGTGTCCTGCACCAGGTGGAACCATCCCCCAAAAATGTTTTTGACATGGCGATACAAAAAAATGACCAAACAGCGCATATCAGGCAGACGTCCGGACAGCCTGATGCAGGATCCACCGGCTTTTCTGAAAAAATTGCCCGTATCGAGGCTGACCGCTGCCTGCAGTGCGGATTGATATGTTATGAAAAAAACGGGGTGTCCTGAGACCCCGTAGAAAATTTTATACAGCAAGCAAATATGGTAACGGAGTATTATGGGCCTTGAACAGATACTGGTGGTTGATGATGAAAGGCGGATTGTTGAAAATATTTCGAGATGCCTGAACCGTGAGGGATTGGAAGTTGCCGGCGCATATAACGGTGCAGAGGCTGTTGCCATGTGTAACCGGCAGCGGTTTGATCTGATACTGCTGGATATCAGCATGCCTGATATGGATGGGTATCAGGTTATGGAACAGATTCTGGGTGTGGATGATGAAGTGCTGATCGTTATGATGACCGGTTTTGCAACGGTTGAATCCGCTGTCAAGGCCCTGAAAAAAGGGGCCTGGGATTATTTGAAAAAACCCTTTGAGTTTACAGACCTGGTTAAAACGGTCAAGAACGGTCTGATCCAGAAAAGGCTGCTGGCGGATAAAAAAGCTGTTTCTGCCCGTCTGGATGCCTCGGAAAAGCAATATGAAAACATGGTGAACAATTCCCCGGACCTGATTTTTACCCTGGATGAAGCCGGGTGTTTCACCTTTATAAATGACCAGTGTGAAAAATTGCTGGGAATTTCAAAAAATGATATCCTGGGCAATCGGTTTGAAAATTTTGTCCATAAGCAGGATCAGTTAAAGGCAAGACAGTTGACATGGCCGGGACAGGAACAGTTTGGTTCGTCCGGTGATCTGCAGATGAACTTCCGATTTAAAAAATCAGGTTGCAGTGACACCTGCCAAGATATTTTCATGGCCTATGCCTTTATGGAACTGAAGGCTTCCCCCATGCACCTGCCGGCAGGTGGAGACCGAGAGGAAATAAAGGGCTTGTATTGTGTGGCCAGGGATGTCAGTGAACGGATCAATCTGGAGGCCCAGCTGCGCCAGGCCCAGAAAATGGAAGCCATCGGTACGTTGGCAGGCGGCATTGCCCATGATTTCAACAATATTCTCATGGGGATCCAGGGATATGCATCTCTGGTCAAAACCGGCTTTGACCGACAGAGCATTGAATTCAAGCGGTTGGCCAATATTGATGAATATGTGTCTTCCGGTGCTGAAATGTCTCGGCAGCTGCTGGGATTTGCCCAGAAAAACGGCCATGAAACCTGTCTTATCAATCTTAATTTTTTGCTGAAGATGTCGGCAAAAATGTTTGGCAGGACCAAAAAAGATATTATCATTGAACCGGTGCTGGAGAAAAAACTGTGGGGTACACTGGTGGATGAGGGCCAGATCAAGCAGGTGCTCATGAACCTGTTTGTCAATGCCTGGCAGGCCATGCCCCAGGGCGGCAGAATTACCATCATATCTGAAAACGTATGGATTGATCAGGAGCAAAAAGATACATGCGGATTTGAACATGCAGGGGCCTTTGTAAAAATTACGGTGAAAGATACAGGCGTCGGTATGGATAAAGAGACCATGACAAGGATCTTTGATCCGTTTTTTACCACCAAGGAAAGGGGCCAGGGCACCGGACTTGGTCTTGCCATGGCATATGGCATCATCAAACGCCATAAAGGGATGTTCAGGGTTGAAAGCACCCCTGGAGAGGGCAGTGCCTTCATGTTTTTTCTGCCGGCCAAAAAAGCCAGCGTGGCAGCCCGGAAAAATCATAACAATCTGGAAAAGATCATCAACGGGAAAGGCACAATTTTGCTGGTGGATGATGAAAAAGGGGTTATTGAGGTGTGTTCGGAGATGCTGGAATCACTTGGGTATGATGTCAAGACAGCTTTCAGCGGCAATGAGGCACTCAAGATCATGTATACGGCCGGAAAAAAAATTGATCTGGTGATTCTGGATATGGTAATGCCTGAGATGGGCGGAAAAGAGGCTTTTGAAAATATCCGGCGCATTCAGCCGGATGTCAGGGTTCTGGTTTCTTCAGGCCACAACAAGGAAAAGGAACTCAAGCAGATGATGAAAAATGGGTGCAGAGATTTTATTTTCAAGCCCTTTGATGTGGCCATGCTCTCGGAAAAACTCAATACCATATTCAACAATTGTTCGGAAACAGTCTGACAGTATCAAAAAGAACCTATGATGAAAAGGGGCCGGGCATTTCTGCCGGCCCCTTTTCTTTTGTTACAAATGGCTGGATCGGGTCTGCCCTTGGTCTTAGATTGGTCTGACAGTCCGTTTCAGCCGGATTGTCCCTATTTGAACGCTTTTTCCAGATCCGGTACGATCTGTTTTTTACGGCTCATGATACCGGGAAGCCAGGCTTTTCCACCGGCCGGTGCCACACCGAATGCTTTTTGTACAATTGATTCATCATCAGATGCGATCAACAGTTCCGTGCCTTCCTTCATGATATCTGTGAGCATCAGCAGTACTGAATGGTGTCCTTTTTCAGCCTTGAGATCCTGGATGTCTTTTTCCAGATCCGCCTTGATGCCGTCCACGATGGACAGGTCCACCAGTTCCAGCTGGCCGACGCCAACACCGCTGCCGCTCATGTTAAAGTCTTTATAGTCACGGAAAACCAGTTCGCGAACAGGAGTGCCCTCCACAGCTGATTTCACCTTGAACATTTCAATACCAAGGGCTTCCAGATCACTTTGACCACAGATTTCTGCCAGTTCTGCGCAGACTGCTTTGTCATCATCCGTGCAGGTGGCGGACTTGAAGATAACCGTGTCTGAAAGAATGGCGCAGAGCATGATACCGGCGATATCCTTCGGGATCTCAACTCCCAGGTATTTGTACATGCGGGAGATGACGGTACAGGTGCAGCCAACCGGCCAGATCCAGCATTCCAGGGGCTGGCCGGTGGTCACATCCCCCAATTTGTGGTGGTCGACAATCCCCAGAATATTGGCTTCTGCCAGGTCATCCGGGCTCTGGGAAAGATCGGAATGATCCACGAGATACACATTTTTACCTGCATAGGCAGTTACCACTTCAGGTGCGGCCACACCGAATTTGTCCAGAACAAACCTGGATTCAGGATTGAGTTCACCCTGCATTGCCGGAGCAATGTCTTCGCCGAGTTTTTTCTTAAGATCTGCCAGTGCAATGGCTGCACACACAGAGTCTGTATCTGGATTTTTGTGGCCAAATACCAATGTTGTCATAAAACCTCCTTACATAATTAGTGTCATATTTATACAAAGGGATGATGCCTTTTTCAGGCAGTCATCATTACATTTCAGATCATTTTTTTCCCGGTAAAAACAGGGTCTACCCGGTAAAAACAGTGTATCTTATAAAATTAATTGGCCATATACACAAGAAAAATTTTAAAAATTCATACTGTTGGACAATACTTCGCCCCTGGTGGTGTCCTGTGCCCGGGGCGGGTATTAACAAAAAAATCATCCGCAGTGGTGACTGTATTGGTACAAATCTGATTTCTGATTTTTGTCTGCCACGAATATGGAAAGAGAATCAGGGCTGCTAATAAAATTTGCTGGCCATGCCTTTGGTGTCCGGTCAAAAGCTGTCATCGGCAATAATCACTTTGATGCCCAGTTCCTGGATCATTTTTTTAAAATCCGGTTTAATGCCTGCATCCGTGACCAGGATATTGATTTTTTTGATGGGGGCGGTGACAAAATTGGAGACAACGCCCATTTTGCTGTGATCCGCTACCACCACCACAGGACCCTGGGTTCTTTCAATCATCAGGCGTGTTACTTCTGCTTCCTGCTGGACCGGGGTTGTCAGACCGAATTTGATGCTCAATCCGTCCACCCCGATGATGGCTTTGCTGCCGCACACCTTTTCCAGAACCGAGTGGGCCAGAGATCCGATAAGGGAATTGGACTGGCGTCTAAAAACCCCCCCGGCAAGGATCAGTTCGATATCAGGGTCGGTGACTTCCAGCAGGGCATTGGCATTGCTGGTGATGACCCGCAGATATTTTC
>JAABTU010000333.1 GCA_011389715.1 Desulfotignum sp. | reverse complement strand
TGCATATGAATTTTCAACTATTGTTGCAACGGGGTTGTCATAAAAAAAGACATATCCATCTAATACATCTGCATCGCTAGTGTTCATTAGTTCACAGCCTGGTATTTCTCCGTTAACATTTAGTTTCAGTATAAAGCTGTTGCGGCCGCTGCCATAAGACCACGTATAACCTGCAACAACATATCCGTTTGGATAGCCAAATTGGTCAAAAGTCTGTTGGATTGAATTGGCACTTTCGTTAAGACTGCCGCCATAGGTCTTTTCCCATTCGATGTTTCCATCAGGACCAATTTTAATTATCCAAACGTCTTTTTGACCCGCACCGAAATTAGCCGTTTCCCCTGCTATGACATATCCATTGGGATTACGAAAAGCATCAACAACTTCTTGAACAGAAAAGGGTACATCCTCACCAATTGAGCCACCATAAAGCTTGTTCCATTCGACAGAAAGATTTTGATCAAGCTTGACTACCCAGTAATGTCTTCCAGGGGCAAGATAACTGTCAAGATCTTTACCGGAGCCTGCTGCTATGAACCCACCGTCAGCAGTTTGCTTAACCGATCGGGTATTGTGTGAGCTGCCGCCATATGTCCTGTCCCAAATTAAAGTTCCATCCTGATCAAGCTTCAAAATCCAGGCTTTTGAGACGTAATAATAATAGTTTGAACCAGCAATGATATATCCATCAGGATTGCCGTCACTGTCAAATGTTTGTTCAATAGAGAAAGCACCAGCAGTACCCTTATTAAATGTTTTTTGCCAATCAATGGTGCCTTCCAGATCAAGTTTTAACACCCATATACCCCATGATTGTCTAGTCAAATGAATTGTCGATCCCGCAATTACGTACCCGTCCACATTGCCTGCCTGGTCAAATGTCTCTTTTACTGAATATGCTCTCGACTTGAAATAACTATTTCCTTCGTAGGTCGTCATTTTTTGCCACTCGGTGTCTCCAGAGGAATCAAGTTTTAATATCCACACTTTATCATCGTAGTTCTTTTGGTTTGTACCAGCAACGATGAAACCACCATCTTGCGTTTCTTCAATGGAATACGCGGCATAAAAGAAATCTAACTGGTAATCTTTTTGCCATTCAACCGTTCCGCCGGGATCTAATTTTGTAATCAAATATCCGTCACCTGCAATAATATACCCGCCATCTTTAGTTTGGGCGACTGAAATGGCGGTATGAGAATAATCTCCCCCATAATGCACAGCCCATGCTGAATTAGGATTTTGGGCGCATACATTTGTTGCAAAACAAACAGCGGAAAAAAAAATAAACAAAGCAGTCAAAATCATTGTGCTTGTGTGTTTCATTTTGTTCTCCTTTCATGAAATTTGAAAACTGATGTGGGTTGATCATGGAGCAACATTTCTTTGACGATATGATCAATTTTAGGATAGAAAGCTGAAATAACAACAGAAGTAGTTTAAGGGCAATCGCGCCAGCAGATGCCCGACACCCCAAATTAACCAGTAACTTCACGAATAATTTAAAAGGAGCTTTTTAGATACAGCAGGTAATTGCGGCGCAAAAGGAACTTATTTGAATGTGATTGCATTTAGATTTAATCATTTGGAACATAAAGATACTGTTTCCATGGTGCCATTTCTTCAAAACCAATAGCCCCTAACCGAAAAAGACAATTCCAGTTAGGAGCGATGTGTGCAGCATTTTAATAATTTTCTCATTCAGACCTCAAATTGTGGAGGTTATCCCGGGAAAAATCTTATTTATTCTTTCCAGAAAATATTTCAAATTGTCAAGAAAAAAATACTTCCGGACACAACTATCTTCCATCTGGTTGTCATGCCCAGTGAATAAAAATACGCATTGATGGCACTGGCATAAAAAAAGGCAGGTACTGAATCAACAGCCCTGCCTCTTTTCTGCATTTTTTCCTATCTTGACGTCACCCGCCGGTCAGTTCCAGATCTTCTGCCGATACCGGCAGCACCCAGCAGGCCGAGGCCAAAGAGAATGAATGTGGCCGGTTCCGGATTTTGAGAATGTGTAACCTCGCTGTTCCCGGAAATTGAAGTGCCGTTCGAAATCGAAATGATTTTGGGGGCCGATACCATCTCCCTGGCCAGGTTTTTCTTGTCTTTTCAGCGCAAAAGAGCGCAAAAGATAATTGAATTTTATTGTCATCAGATAAAGAGAGATCATTAAAATACCGTAATGGGGTTTTTCCCGATAGATGGTAAATCCTTTTTTGATTTTCCATCATTGTACTTTTGTTCATAGGGCGTTGGAACAACAATAACGCCTGTTTTTTTTAAAGCACGGTAATGGCAAGGGCCGGAATCTCTGTCCGAATCAGTGCTCTACTCTACCCATTCAGTTCGTGACCCCGAGCAGGTGGAGGGATTTGATGCATTCCCCGGTTTTGTCAAAGGATGTGGGGCTGGTGACGCCGCCGTCATAACGCAGGGTTTTCAAAGTCTGCACAAATTGGGATTTTGAGGTCAGCCCGGGCTCAGACAGGCAGTGCATGACCAGATTGGCGGTATCAAAGGCAATGGCGGCAAAATAATCGGGCAGGGCGCCGAACATCTCTTCATAGGCAGCAACAAATCCCTGCACCTGTTCTGCTGGATTATCCGCATAAAAATCCACCGGAAAAACCGTGCGAGGCGGATAATCGCCCACCGCCTCAAAAAAAGTATCTGCATTCCAGATGTTTGTGCCTAAAAGGACCACATCGCGAAAGCCGTGATATTTGAGCTGCATGGCAATCTGGCCTGCTCTTAGGGGACTGTCCGGAATGAACAGGGCATCAAAGTTCACCTTTGCCCGGTTTCCGGGATCCCGGCCTGCTGGCTCAGGGTGATCATGGGGATTTGCAGCGCCTGGGCCTGGACAGCGGCAGGTTCCGCCGTCACCATGGGGCCGATGATACAGGCAGCCTTGTTTTTTCCAGATACCGCACCGCGGCCGCAGCCCCTGCCGGATCTGACAGGGTGTCCCGGACCAGCAGGGTAAAACCGCTCTGTCCTGACTGGTTCACCGCATCCACAGCCATCTGTATGGCGTTTAACGCCCGTTCTCCGGCTGCCTGCTCAGCTTCAGGGGTGCCGGCAAACCTTGCGACAATTTCCTTCAAAAGCTTTGCAGCCCCTTCTTTGTCCTGGCCTTCCAATTTTGCCACACCAGACCCATACAAAATTCTTCCGGTATTGTCAGTATCCTGTGCACCTGCCCCGTCAACCAGGGCGATGATCTTTTCCGAGGGCATCCGGGCCGTGACAGCCAGGATACGTTCAAGAAAGTCCTGGTTTTGATGGGCATCGGTTGCATGGCCCATGCCCTCCAGATAAAAATAAAAAGCCTGGCTGTCTTCATTTCTGGCGGCAAACACATCACCGGCGGTCTGCAGGGCTTTTGTGTAATTAATCATTTGTGTAATTAATCAAAGGTAAACCCCCGGCTATGCCGGGGAGACTCCCAAAGTTTGACATTTGCGGGAATATAAGAAAGTCTCCCAAACTGTGAACCGCTTAAAGATCACAGAGAAGGAGACTTTTAATGAATAACAATAGAAAATTAAACCATACGACCTATGATTGCAAGTATCATATTGTTTGGATTCCAAAATATCGAAAAAAGCAATATATGGCCAGCTGAGAAAATATCTCGTTGAAGTTTTTAGAGATTTGGCATTACAAAGAGAATCAGAGATTCTTGAAGGGCATCTGATGGGAGATCACGTTCATATGCTGATAGCAATACCACCGAAGTATTCAGTAGCTCAAGTTGTCGGTTACATTAAAGGGAAAAGCGCTATTCATATAGCTCGAACCTATGCTGGCAAAAAACGCAATTTTGTTGGGCAAAACTTTTGGGCCAGAGGTTATTATTGCATTACTCCTCAGTTTCTGTAAAAAAAACAAGAAAATGAGGAGGAGCATCTGGGTTGCGGGTTTCCCGCGTTAGGTTTCAACAGTTGGACGAGATGAAGAGACTGTAAGGAAATACATCCAGAAACAGAAACTGCTGATAGAAAAACAGATCAACTGGAATTGTTTTAGTCACCTTTAGGTGGCTCACGCTTTTATGACCGCTTTGAGCGGTTCACAATACAAGCCTCCGGCTTTGCCGGAGGTCGTTGACCTGTTTAAAGGTTTTGCCTTTACCGCCGACCTCAAAAACCAGGGAATTATCCACCAGAAAATCCCCCTTTGGGCGGGGGTGCAATACAACATTGACAGAAAAGGTAAATAATGCAATGTTGAAAAAATTAATATTTTGTAATCTGTAAATATTTTAAATGATCTGCGTAAGATTAAAGGAGACGGGAATAAAATTTTATACCCGGCCGGTATGAACCAGCTGAAAATTATGAACGTGTGACATGCAGCAATCATTATACAGAATTGTTTTCCGACAGCTGAATCTGCAAAATACGGAACCGTTTCTTGACTATCTTGTCCGGGAATTTCATTTTTCCAGAAAAAAGGCGGAAACGGTACTTGCGCATCACCCGGCCATCCTCTGTGACATTCCTCACAAGGAAAGGGCCGCCCGGATTATAAAACAGCTGAGAGCCATGAATGCCGGCGTGTCGGTTTCCCGGGTGGTCAAGGATGATCAGTTCCCCTTTCATATTGATGAATTGCAGCTCAAGTGGATTTCAAAACTGTTCAATATGACCTTGCGGGCCGGGGTGGATACGGCCATGGTGTATGTGGTGGTTGAACCCGGTGACAAAGAAGATATTCCCCGGTCCCTTCTGGGCAAAGAGGGGGATATCGAAAATGCCTTTCGGGACAGCGATTCGGTTTATGTGATTGAAGACAACAAAGTGCTTGTTTTCGGATATACCACAGATGAATCCGGCCTGAAATATCTGGTCCCCAAAATTGGCCATACCATCATAGAACTGGTAGAAAAAACTGCGTCCATCAAAGTGGGGGAGGCTGTTTTCCCAAAGGACGGCCATTCTTTTTCTGAAATGATCCAGGTTGCACTGACCCGTCTTAGACCCTATGGTGATGCATTGCATCCACCTGGTGCCATTCCGGAATCCGGTCCGGCTGGTGGGGTTCCGGCTGAAGACACCCGGGCATCGGCTTTAAAAGCCGATGTCTTGATGTTTAAACATGCCCGGGGTCGTTTGTTTCATAAACTTTTGGCAATGGATCAGGAAGTGATTTGGGCCGGGTTGTCCACCCTTCCCATTTCTGCCCAAAAAAACTTTTATTCCCGGCTCCCCTTTAATTCTCCTTTAATTCCTTTCTTATCGGGCAAGATCAAGTCCCAGGCCCCCGCAACGGTTAATGGCCGGGGTGATAGCATCATCAATGAACTTGCCTTGAAAGGCGAAATTGAAAAGCAGTTGATCCAGCGTAAAAACAGGCAGTCCGACGTCATCTCAAAATTGAACCGTGTTGAGTCTTTGACCACCATACCGTCTGTGGCATTGCAACTTTACAATCTGACCATGGACCCTGATACGGAAATTGAAGATATCAAAAAAATCATTGAGGTGGATCAGGTATTGACCCTGAAAATCCTTAAACTGGTGAATTCCGCTTTTTACGGCCTGGCCCGGAAGGTCAGTTCCGTAAAAGAGGCGTCGATTATTCTGGGCAGGGATGAAATTATGAATCTTGCCTTTGGATTGAGCCTGTCAAAAGCCTTCACTGTCTCAAATTTAGACGGATTGTTTGATCCGAAGAATTTGTGGCATCATTCCATTGAAACCGCTCTGGTTGGGCAGTATATGTGTCGGAACAAAAAAGAATTTTCAGATCAGGGAATATTTACCGCCTGTATTCTACACGATTTTGGCAAAATTTTTTTGATTGACCATTTCCCGGAAGAATACGGGCAGATTATCAAATGGTCAAATCAGACCGGCGTGCCGGTCCATGAGTTTGAAGAGGAGGTGTTCGGCTATAACCACGGTGTTGTGGGCGGGCTTATTGTAAAGAAGTGGAACCTGCCGGAATCCCTTGTGCATGCCATCTCATTTCATCATCTCCCATCATCTTCCGCCAGCCATACCCGGCTGGCTGCCATCACCGGGCTGGCTGATTACCTGGCGGACATGACGTATAAAGATGATCAAAAAAACTGCATAAACGGTACCCCCGGGCTGCAGAAGGACCACATGGATCTTCTGACAGGGTTATTTGAAGATGTCGCCATTGGAACAATTGCGGACCGCATTGCAGATATCGGGGTATTTTTAAAAGAAAACAACCAATTGGTACGCTTGATTTCATGATGTCGGAAAAGGAAGATATGATGGACGGCACAAAGCTGACAAGCACCCCGAGCCCGGCCCAGTTTCAATTTATTACAAATAAATTTTTAACTGTCCAGCAAAAGTATGAACATAAAATCAATGAACTGTCCATTATAAAAGAAATGGTTGCCGCAATGAAATCCATTGACGTTACCGATCATGATCGGATCTGGCGAAGTCAACTGGATTGTCTGGTCAAGTATAAAAATCTGTCCGGTGCGGTGTTGTATCTGTTTAAGGATTTTTTGCACCACCAGGGGAAAATCATCGGATCGAGTTTTGACAATCAGATGGATTATTCTTTTTTACGGCAAAGCCGCCTGTTGAAAAACCTGACAACGGGCAAAGAAGAAATCATCATTGAAGACGTAAGCAACTATGATGAATTCAATGATATGGAAGGATCGCTTTATGCGATGCCCATGATTTCACGGGGAGATGTTCATGGGGCTTTGGTTTTATTTAAAAATAAAAAACAGGGGTTTCAAGCCGCAGACAGCTACTTTTATGCCATTGTCAGGGATCATTTGATGAATACGGTTTCCTTTCAGCGGTTTTATTTCGACAAGCTCAGTGAAGAAAAGCATATTATGTACTTGTCCCGTTTTTTTTCAAAAAATGTGGTGGATAAAATTTTGAAAAGCGGCCGGCCCCGACTGGGCGGGGAGCGGATAAAAGCCTGTATTCTTTTTGCAGATCTTCAGGGGTTCACAACCCTTTCAGAAACGATTTCCCCTGAAGAGGTGGTGGTGATCCTGAATGATTTTTTTTCCCATATGATTCCCGTTGTATTTAAACATTCCGGAACCCTGGATAAATTGATGGGTGACTGCGTGATGGCCATTTTCGGCGCCCCCCTGCATGATGAAAAATGCAGTCTCCATGCCGTGTCTGCGGCCCTTGACATGTTTTTTGCCTTTAACCGGTTCAAGCATAAAAAAGGGGGGATCTGTGAAAAATTGAAAATGACGGTGGGCATCAACACCGGGGAGTTGATTGCCGGGTTTTTAGGCGAGGAGAACCATCTGAACTATACGGTCATAGGAGATACGGTGAATTCGGCCCAGCGCCTGCAGTCCATGGCCAGGGGAAATGAGATTTATCTGTCCGCAAAGGTCTTTGATGAGATGAAAGCGGATATTGAAACCCTTGGCAACATAGCCCGGATCGATCAGCTGGGTGCGTTGAAAATAAAGGGAAAAACACAGATTTTGGATGTCTGCCGCATCATCCCTGAAACCTGTTGAACGGTGATAAAGGATAATACCATGGGCCCCAATGAAAAAAAACTGGCTGCCCTGGAACAGAAGCTGGCTGATCTGGGTATTCAAAAAAAGGATCTGGAAGAAAAATTCATCAAAGCTTCGGGCAGGGGAGGGCAGAAGGTGAACAAATCTTCTTCCGCCGTGTTTGTCCGCCACAAAAAAACCGGTCTGTCCGTAAAAATGGACAAGCACCGGTCCCTGCACCTGAACCGTTTTCTGGCGTTACGGGCTTTGGCTGAAAAAATTGAAGCCCTGCAATCAGGCACAGATACGGCCCGGCTGGAACAGATAAAAAAAATCCGGAAGCAGAAACTGCGGCGCAGACAGAAAACCCGCAAAAAACTGGCACCAGCCCGTAATACTACAGATGAATGATTTCCATGTTTGTATCTGCAACCATGGCCAGTCCCGTATCATCCACAAAATTAAATATTTTATCCACCTGTGAATTCACCCGGGCACTGTCATTGCCCACAACACAAAACCCGATTCCGGCCCATTCATGGCTGTCATTCAAACCTGTTTCGGCCGCCGCCGCCTTGAACCGGTTCTGAATTTTTGCAACAATGCTTTTTACAATTTTGCGCTTGGCTTTTAGCGAATGGATATCATACAGCCGTAACCTGATCCGCCCACATCCCACCACCATGCCCGTTCCTTAAAATGCCCCCAGCTGGCAGGGTTTGACGCGGATATTGATTTTTTCACAGGCAGATCCCATATCCAGTCGGCTGATTTTCCATTCTCCGGCAATATCCCAGCATTCCCGGCAGGAAAGCCGGCCGTCAACGCTCTTGTTCTCAATTGCTGCCCACAATTCATCTGAAACGTCGATGCCCGGGTCAATCCGTTTTTGTTCCGGTTCATACCCGAACAGCCCCAGCTGGCACTTTACAATGCGCAGCTCCATCAGGTCTGCCTGAATCCCGATTTCTTTGGGGGAAACCCCCAGATTTTTTGCCGCTTTATGGGCAGAGGCACAGCTTAACTGATTTTTTTCCGTGATTTCACTGAGTTTTTTGACAATCACCGGATCAGTCTTCTGATCCGGATGTTTGCCTGCATAATGTCCCTTATCCTGGTGTGCCATGGTTGCCTTCCCCAAATTTTCCGGTTAGTATATAAAAGTAACATTATAAAACAAAAAATGCCCGCAATAAAGGAATTAATTCATGACAGATACTCATGATCCTTCAGCCTTTCAAATGATCTACATTGCATCCTGCGGAGAGGGCATCAATGCCTTTCACCTGGTGGAATCAACACTGATACAGTTTCCCGATAACAAAATTACGGTTGTCAAGGTACCACAGATCCGGTCCGAGGTCCAGGTGGATGAACTTATCGACAAAGTCAAGGATCTTGAAAGTCTGATCGTCCATACCATTGTCAACTCAAACCTGCGCAAATACCTCACCCGCAAGGGCATGGAACATAAAATAGTCACCATTGATCTTATGGGTCCGGTGCTTTCAAAAATCCAGGCATTTTTGAACCAGGATCCCTTGGAAAAGCCCGGCCTTTACAGGGAACGCCACCAGGTGAATCTCAAGCAGGTTTCTGCCATTGACTTTGCCCTGGCCCATGATGATGGCCTGAACCCCGAAACCCTCACTGAGGCGGAGATTATCCTGCTGGGGCTGTCCCGGGCCGGCAAGACCCCTTTGTCCATGTACATGGCGGTGCTGGGATGGAAAGTGGCCAATATTCCTTTTGTTCCAGGGGTTCCCATGCCGGCCGTACTGGATGCTGTCGACCGGCGGCGGATTTTTGCCTTGAACATCAATGCCAAGCAGCTTGTGGCCCATCGAAAAATGCGCCAGGAAAGCCTCGGGGCATCGGACATGAAAGCCTATTCGAGGAAAAAAGATATTGAGGAAGAAATTCTCATGGCCCACCGCCATTATATTGCCAAAGGGTATTCCATCATCAATGTGAGCAACAAGCCCATTGAAACCAGTGCAGAAGAGATCAATGAGATGGTCACCCGCCGCTTTAAAACCGACGCTCACCTGGCACATTGATACCGCATACTGCTAAAAAAAGGGGGCATTATTTCACATACAAAGAGGGTACCTTTGGTATGGATGAAAATTTGTGTTTCAGGTTCATGAGACTTTCTGCATTGCCAATGGCAAAAAAACCCTTGGGCACAACCGCCCCATAGAGTTTGTTTACAACCTTTTCGCTGGTGGGCAGATCAAAATATATCATGACATTCCGGCAGACAACCGCATCAAACCCCTGGTCTTGCGGTGTGTCCGTTATCAGGTTGAATCGCTGGAAACTGATATATCCCTGCACCTGTTTTTTGATTTTTACATGGTTCTGGTATTTGCCGGTTCCCTGTTGAAAATACCGGCGCAGCAAGGGATTGGGGATATTTCTGGTCTTGTCAACGCGGTAAATGCCCCGGACAGCCGTGGCCAGAACAGAATGGGATATGTCAGTGGCCAGTATGGAAAAATTCAGGCCTGCTTCCAGAAGCTGAATGGCAATGGAATAGGGTTCATCTCCGGTGGAACAGGCAGCACACCATATTTTGAAGACCTGATTTTTTTGGGGGGCATTGCCTTTAAAATGCTGCACCATGTAAGCAATGCTTTTGTTTTCCCTGAAAAAATAGGAGTGGTTGGTGGTGACAGTGTCAATAAATTCCACCACTTCCTGTTCATTGGAAGCCAGATAGGCAAGGTATTGGTCAAAATTTTTTCTGGTCAGACGCATCCGCTTGGCAAGTTTGGATTTGAGCAGCTCTTTTTTGCCCTCATGCAGATTGATCCCAGACGTCTGGTATACCAGATGCTTTAATTCAAGAAACTGGTTTTTGGAAAGAACTATTTCATTCATGGCAAAACCATAATATATGTTGTCAACATACCCAATAAAAAAACCAAGGAGAAAACCTGAACAATTACAGCACAAAACCCTTTGAACGGCGCAAATCAAAAGATGTCTGGGCCAGGGTGTTCACTGCCCTGCATCTGTTTGCCTGGACCGTTCTTTTTGTTTTTATGCTGGTATTTCACCTGGCCCAGCCGGAGTTTGAAACCTTTTTTGACCGGTTTTACCAGCTTGATCTCAGAACAGTCTGGGAGTTGCGTTTTTTGCAGTCCCTGTTATATATTATTTTTCTGGGACTTGCCATCAGTATTTTTGGTGTGATTCTGGCACGGTTTCGGGCCCGGCGCAAAAATGACCTGAAAAAACAGATGATAGTTCTGGGCGGCCTTTACCTGACCCTGTTTTTCATATACTGGCTCATGATATGGGGTTCAAGATTGTCAGGACTCTGGCCGATATAAGGTATATTTGTGCTGGAACTGAAAAAAGGATCGGATCATGAAACAGATAACAGGCATTTTGCTTATCCCGGTACTTATCATTGTGCTGGTAGTCACCCCCTGTTCTGCCAGGGATTTCATGGTTGAATTTATAGCGGAAAACTACAAGGAAACCCGGATTCCCTATTCCAACACCCCGCAGATCTATCATTCCATCCAGGTGAATACCCATGCAGGTCCCAAACTGCTGATTCTCAAAGGAGAAGATCTGATCTACCGTACATGGCTGCGCCAGTACATTGCAGAAAACAACCGGTTCATCGCCCGGCTGGCAGATACTGAAGATGATCAGTTTGTGGCTTCCCATGCCTATGAAATGGATGTTACCCAGCTGCATCCTGTGGGCAATGAGAACTGGGCCGCCCTTTTTCCCGCAGGTGCACCAGCAGAACAAACCGTGACCATCATGGGCACCCGGCATATTCTGGTGATTGATACCAACCCGATTCGCAGCAACCTGATTGCAGATGTCATCAGTGCAATGGGATTTACCCCGGTGATCTCCAGGAACGGAATCCAGGCCCTGGAGATGTTCCGGAGCCAGCCTGAAAAATTCAAGATGATCATTGCCAATCACAAAGCGCCCGGCATTGATACAGAAACCTTTGTGGCGCAGGTGCTGAAAATCGATTACCAGGTTCCCATCCTGGTGGAAACAGGGTACCGTGATCTCAAAACCCGCCGGCACTATCAGAACCTTTTTTCCGGTGCCGGCTCAGTGGTCCTTACCCCCATGGTCCTCAAAGACCTGCAAAAAAATATCCAGGGCATGATAAAAAATGTGTCCACTGAACAGGGGCCTTCCATGGACAACCCACAGGCCGCGTTATGATGCGATGGCCCATATCGACGTATCTGTTTGTTTTTTTGTCTGTTTTTCTGGCATCAGCCGGTTTGGCCAGGGGGGATGAAGCGCAATTTCGCCGGTATGAAATGGGATTTAAAAATTTTGTCACCTGTGAACTTACGCGTATCGGACCCACCTCCTATTTCAAGGGCAAATCCGTTGATATCACCATGATTGATGTGTATGAGGTGCGCACTGAATCTGATCTGGTGATCATCACAGGGGCTGTGCAGTGTTTTGTGGAAGATACCTACAAAACCCTTTACGGCGCAGTGGGAGTCAAAACCATCATGGGCACGGAAAAAGTGGTGTATTTTACCATCCGGTCCAAAGATTTTTCCATTCTTGCCACAGAACTGATGCGCTATCCCTACAAGGAACGCTGCGGCTGGTCACGGTACCGGGTGGATATCAATTAAAGCTAAAGCCCCCTGCCTGGAACATGGCGGCAGAGGGCCTGCATCGCTATTTGTCCATGATGGCGGCCTGGGCTGCGGCCAGCCGTGCAATGGGCACCCGGTAAGGAGAGCACGATACATAGGTGAGGCCTGCCCTGTGGCAGAATGCCACTGATTCAGGATCACCGCCGTGCTCTCCGCAGATGCCCAGTTTGATGTCCGGCCGGTTTTTTTTTCCCCTTTCCACAGCAATTTCAATAAGGCTGCCCACTGCTTCCTGGTCCAGGGTTTCAAAGGGATCTGCGTCCAGAATGGCATTGTCAATATAATCGTTCATAAAAGACCCGATATCATCTCTGGAAAAGCCAAAGGTCATCTGGGTGAGGTCATTGGTGCCAAAGGAAAAAAATTGGGCTTCTTGGGCCATTTTATCGGCTATCAGGGCAGCCCTGGGAATTTCGATCATGGTGCCGAACAGATAGGGAATCTGTGCAAGATTATGGGTTTTCAGGGCCTGTTTATGGCAGTCGTCAACAATTTTTCTGGTAAAGGACAACTCCTTTTCATTGCAGGTGACCGGCACCATGATTTCCGGCAAAGGGTGTCTGCCTTGGCGGATCAGGTCGGCAGATGCGGCAAAAATGGCCTGTACCTGCATTCTGGTGATTTCAGGAAAACTTATTCCCAGGCGTACCCCCCGGTGCCCGATCATGGGGTTGGATTCCTTGAGAAGCATACTCCGCTTGATCACCTCCTCTATATCTATTCCCAGTGCCCGGGCTATTTCCATCTGGTTCTTTTCCGAGCTGGGTACAAATTCGTGCAGCGGCGGGTCCAGCAGACGCAGGGTGACCGGCAGGTTGTCCATGACAGCAAGGGTTTTTGCAATTTCCCCTTTTACAAAGGGAAACAGCTCATCCAGAGCAACCTGGCGTTCTTCTGTGGTTTTGCTTAAAATCATTTTCCGCAAAAGAAACAGGGGCCGGTCTGAATCAGCCCCGTAAAACATATGCTCGGTGCGGAAAAGCCCGATACCCTGTGCCCCGAACTCCAGGGCGGTTGCCGCATCTTCAGGGGTATCTGCATTGGTGCGCACCGCCATGGTCCGGTGGCGGTCGGCAATGGCCATGAATTTTTTGAATTTGGGGTTTTCCAGGGCATCTTTCATTTTGAGCCGGCCTTCATAAACTATCCCGCGGGTGCCGTTCAAAGTGAAAATATCCCCTTCATTGAAAATCCGGGTGCCTGCCTGCATCTGTCGGTTTTTTGCATTGATTTTCAGGGCACCGGCACCCACAATGCAGCACTTTCCCCATCCCCTGGCCACCAGGGCGGCATGGCTGGTCATGCCCCCTCTGGCAGTAAGAATGGCAGCAGCAGAGCGCATCCCTTCAATATCTTCCGGATTGGTTTCCTCTCTGACCAGAATCACATTTTCACCGGTTTTTGCCCGCTGCACCGCATCTTCTGATGTAAACACAATCTTTCCCCAGGCCCCGCCGGGTCCGGCCGGCAGGCCTTCAGCCACTTTTACAGCACTTTTTTCCTGTTCCGGATCCACAATGGGGTGAAGCATCTCATCAAGGGTTTTGGGATTCAAACGGCAGACCATGGTCTTTTCATCGATCATGCCCTGTTCATACATGTCCATTGCCATGTTCAAGGCAGCGGTGACGGTCCGTTTTCCCACCCGGCACTGGAGCATGTATAACCTGCCTTCCTGGATGGTGAATTCAATATCCTGCATATCCTTGTAATGGGCTTCCAGCCTGTTCCGGATATCATACAGCTGGCTGTAGAGTCCCGGCATGGCCTCTTCCAGGGATACAAGATGCTGGTTCTGCATGTTTTTGGTGTCGGTGTTCAGGGGATTGGGGGTACGGCTGCCTGCCACCACATCTTCGCCCTGGGCATTCACCAGCCATTCCCCGTAAAAAACGTTCTTTCCGGTGGCAGGATTACGGGTAAATGCCACGCCTGTGGCAGAGGTGTTTCCCATATTCCCGAACACCATGCTCTGGACATTTACGGCTGTTCCCCAGGAGTCAGGAATATGTTCAATGCGCCGGTAGGAAACCGCGCGTTTTCCGTTCCAGCTTTTAAAAACCGCCGCTATTGCCCCCATGAGCTGTGCATGGGGATCATCAGGAAAATCTTGTTTCAGATACTGGCATATCTTTTTTTTGAACCTGTCGCACAGGGCCTTCATATCCTGCGTGGAAATGTCGGTATCATTTTCATATCCTTTGTCGTTTTTCAGGTTGTTCATCATCATTTCCAGATTCAGCCGGATGCCCATGCCGTCTTCAGGCACCACCTGTTCTGCTTTTTCCATGACCACATCTGAGTACATCATGATCAACCGGCGGTATGCATCATACACAAACCATTCATTACCGGTTTTTTCCACCAGGCCGGGGATGGTTTCCGGGCACAGTCCCACATTGAGAATGGTTTCCATCATACCGGGCATGGAGCTTCTGGCCCCGGACCGGCAGGACACCAGCAAAGGGGCCTTGGGATCACCAAATACCAGCCCCATCCGGCTTTCCACATTGGCCATGGCTGTCATGATCTGCTGTTCAAGGCCAGGGGGAAACTTGCCCCCCAGTTCAAAATAGTGGTTGCAGCATGCCGTGGAAATGGTGAATCCCGGAGGTACGGGAAGGCCCATACGTGCCATTTCAGCAAGGTTGGCACCTTTGCCGCCAAGAAGGTTTTTTAAGGATGCATCCCCGTCTGTTTTTTTCGGGCTGAACTCATAGATATATCTGGTCATGATTGCCTCTGTTTAATTTTTATACGAATGAAATTGCCTTGCTTATCCTGTTACTATGCAAGATTGAAAATCCAAGTCAAGCAAAATCTGATGTTTATAAATTCCAGCACCAATGTTATAATAATAGCCTAATTTTAAAAAATCAAAACAGATACCCATGTCGGAACAGATACCATATGTTTACCATTGAATCCATTTGCAAGGGGTTTGGTGACCAGACCCTGTTTGATGATGCCAGTCTGCAGATAAACCCTGGAGAACGGGTGGGGCTTGTGGGCAGGAACGGCCACGGAAAAACCACCCTGCTGAATATCATCGCAGGATATGATCACCCGGACGGGGGCAGAATAAACTGCCCGGCCGGATACCGCATCGGCATGCTGTCCCAGAAAATTGTATTTTCAGAAAACACGGTACGCAAAGAAGCCATGACAGGGCTGCCGGAGCATGAAAGAGAACACTATTGGAAAGCGGAAAAAGTGCTGGCCGGACTGGGGTTTTCTCCCGGGGACATGGACAGGGATCCGGCTGTTTTTTCCGGCGGCTTCCAGGTCAGGCTGAACCTGGCCAAGGTGATGGTGTCTGAACCGGATCTGCTTATTCTGGACGAACCCACCAATTACTTGGATATCACCTCCATTCGATGGATATCCCAGTTTCTGACAGCCTGGCCCAGGGAGGTTCTTCTGGTAACCCATGACCGGGGATTCATGGACCATGTGGTCACCCATATTGCCGGCATCCATCGCCTTAAAATCAGAAAAATCCCGGGAGATACGGCCAAATACTATGACCAGGTGGCCCAGGATGAAGCGGTATATGAAAAAACCAGGCTGAATGAGGAAAAACGCAAAAAAGAGATTGAAACGTTTATCACGCGGTTCCGGGCCAAGGCCCGGCTGGCAAACATGGTACAATCCAGAATCAAAACCCTTGAAAAGCAGGAATCAAAAGAAAAACTCTCCCAGTCCAAAAATCTGGATTTTTCTTTCAACTATCTGCCTTTTAACGGCAAACAGATGCTCACTGCCGACAAGCTGTGTTTTGGTTATGAACCGCAAAAACCGCTGATCACTGATTTTTGCGTAACTGTCCAGCCAGGGGACAGAATTGCCGTCATCGGCCAGAACGGCAAAGGCAAGACCACCCTGGTCAAGCTGCTCACCGGCAGACTTGCCCCTGCATCCGGCAGTGTCACCTGCAACCCGGGGGTTGTCCCGGGATATTTTGAACAGACCAATGTGCACACTCTCAATGAGGGCCATACCATTGAAGAAGAGCTGATGGATGCCCACCCGGATTTCGACCGCCAGGCTGCCAGAAATATCTGCGGTGCCATGATGTTTGAAAAAGACGCTGCCCTGAAAAAGATCAGCGTATTGTCAGGGGGGGAAAAATCCCGGGTCATGCTGGGCAAACTTCTTTTGGCCCCGGTGAACCTGCTGCTGCTGGATGAACCCACCAATCACCTGGATATCGAGGCCTGTGATGCATTTTCAGCGGCATTGCAGGATTTTTGCGGCGCCCTGATCCTGGTGACCCATAATGAGCTGTTCCTGCATTCTCTGGCCACCCGGCTGGTGGTGTTTAAAAAAGATTGCATCGATCTGTTTGAAGGCAGTTACCAGGAATTTCTGGACAAGGACGGCTGGGAAGAGGCCGGCACGGTTTCAGGAAAGCAAAAAAAATCCACCGGTTTGAACAAAAAGGAGATGCGCCAGAAAAAATCGGAAATCATTGCAGGCAGGTCCAGGGTGCTGGGACCCATCCAGAAAAAGATTTCACTGATAGAAGATGAGATAGAAACCCTTGAAAACCGTATTCAGACGGTGAATGCAGAACTGCTCACAGCATCTGAAAACGCGGACGGCAAAAACATCCAGACGCTTTCAAAGCAGTTGTCAGACCTTGAAAATGCGGTGGAAACCCTGTTTTCAGACCTTGGAGAAAAAATGGAGGACCTGGAGTCTCAGAACGTACAGTTTGAAAAACAACTCAAAGAATTGGAAAGGCTGTGATTTAGGATGGACAAAAAAAAATTCGCATTCTATTATGGGATTGTTCTCATTGCAGTGGGATTAGGGGTCTTTTACCGGATACCTGACGTGACGGAGCAGGTGGCGAACATCGCTTTTTTCAGTAACAAACTCTTGATTGTCAGGTTCTGTTTTTATATGCTGGGAATATTTCTGGTGATTGCAGGCAGTATCCGGGTGTATAAAAATTTTAGATAAGTCAGATACAGAGACACATGGTTAAAAATCCAAAGGGAAAATCCAGTCTTACATCCACCATCAAGGACCAGTCCGGCGCCGGAAAGACCCGGATAGGGGAAATTCTTTCCAAAGAGGGCCAGATTACCAGTCTCCAGCTGGATGAGGCCTTAGGGGTGCACAGAAAGACCGGCGAACGCCTCAGCGCCATTCTCCTCAACAAAGGGTATATTGATCCGGAAACCATCATCAATGTATTGGGGCGGATTTATAATTACAATGTGATCCGGTTTTCAGAAATGAAGCCTGATGCGGCGGCCCAGAAAATTCTCCCCTTTGATCTGGCCAAAGAAAACATGGTCTTTCCCCTGGCCCTGAAAAATGACGACCTTTTCGTGGCCATGGTGGAACCTACCGATACCCAGGTGGTGGAAGACCTGCACAACAAGACAAAAAAGAATATCCATGTGTATGTCACCACTGAAAATGATATCATCCAGGCCTACCGGGATTTTTACAAGATCAGTGATGACGCGTACAAAAATTTTCTCCATTTTGAGGAAGATGCAGAAGACGACACCCCTGTCACCTCTGTGGAAGATTTTGGGTCTCTGGTTTCCGAGGCGGCTGAAGAGATCGAGGTGGGCACGGCTGAAAGAGATGACGGCCAGGATGAATTCATGGCCTCGGATGCCCCCATCATCAAGCTTGTCAACGGGATTCTGACCAAGGCCATCAACGACGGGGTGTCAGACATCCACATCGAACCCTTTGAAAAATCTTTCCAGGTCCGGTACCGGCTGGACGGCGGCATGTACAAAGCCATGAATCTGCCGGTTTCCATTAAAAATGCAGTGGTTTCCCGCATAAAAATTCTGGCATCCCTGGATATTGCTGAAAGACGGGTTCCCCAGGACGGCCGGATCAAATTGCGCCTGGGCAGAAAAAAATCCGTTGATTTCCGGGTATCCTCTCTGCCCACCCTGTTCGGGGAGAGCATTGTCATGCGGATACTTGACCAGAGCGCTTTGAATATCGATCTGACCCGGCTGGGATTTGAATCCGCCACTTTTGACATGCTCAAGCGCAGCATTTCACGGCCCTACGGCCTGCTGCTGGTGACAGGGCCGACCGGTTCCGGAAAAACCACCACCCTGTATTCCATCCTCAACCGGCTCAACAAGGATGATATTAAAATTCTGACTGCAGAAGATCCGGTGGAATTCAACTTCAAGGGAATCAACCAGGTGCCGGTGAGAGAAGAGATCGGTATGACCTTTGCCGCTGCCCTGAAAGCCTTTCTGCGGCAGGATCCGGACATTATCATGGTGGGGGAGATCCGTGATCTCGATACTGCGGAAATCGCCATAAAGGCTGCCATGACAGGGCATCTGGTCTTTGCCACCCTGCATACCAATGACTGTCCCTCCACCATCGGCCGTCTGGTGGATATCGGTATTCCGCCCTATATGCTGGCAGCATCTGTAACCATGGTTTTGTCCCAGCGGTTGACCCGGCGGCTGTGTCCGGAATGCAAGAAACAGGTCACCGGTCATAACCCCAAAGAGCTGGAACTCGAGGGGTTTCCCAAAGATGAGATCTCTCAGCTTACAATTATGGGCCCCAATGGGTGCAGCCACTGCAACGGCACCGGATACAAGGGCAGGGTAGGGCTCTATGAACTCATGGAAGTCACCGATGAAGTGGCCAAGGCGATCAGCGCGGAGGTGGCCGAAGACCAGCTGCGGAAAGTGGGGGTTCAGGAAGGCATGGTCACATTACGGGATGCCGGGCTCCAGAAGGTCAGAACCGGGGAGACCTCCCTGGAAGAGGTGGTGAAAAAAACAGTGATCACCAAGGAATCTCTGCCCGCCTACCTGGTGAATCCGGATGTGGAACAATATGAAGACAAGGATGTCATTATCCGGGAAAACAATACAGACATCGATTTTTTCAAACTGGTCCAGGGTGCCGTGTATGTGGTGAAAGGGGGCAAAAAAATTGCTGAAATCACCCAGCCCGGTGAATATTTCGGAGAGATGGCCGCCATCACCAAAGATGCCCGGTCCGCATCCATCATCTCCAAGGGGCGGTCCAAAGTCAAGCGGTTTCCCGGAGACAAGCTCGAAGAGATCATTGAAAAATATCCGGAAGTGGCAAAGCATCTGTTCACAGTGCTGGCCGCCCGGCTTCACCAGACTGACAGACGGCTTGTTTCCATGATCAACCAGATCAAACGGGTCCCCCCCAACTAAAGGACCTGGCTGCAGATCACAAACCTGTCTTATCGTGCGATGATCACGTTTTTGTGTATGGTTTCTGAAAAAACGCAAGTCTGACCGCTCACGAGTTTCAAAAAATTTGATCATTGCGTATCATGCAGGGTTTTTTTTGCCGGCCGGTAGTACCGGTCCTTTTCACTGTAAATGCATCCGCAGTAGGACTGCCTGTACATGCCCATGGCTTTTGATTCCGCAATACCCTGTTTCCAGCCTTCCCTGAAGTCATGGTAAAAAAAATCCACCCCGGTTTCCTTTGCCACGGATTCTCCCGTTTCCCGGATAAGGGCATGGTTCTGAAACCGGCTGTAGAGCAGGGTGGAGGAAAATCCGTCAAATTTTCCTTTTTTTGCAATTTTGGCAGTTGCGGTCAGCCGGGCATGGTAGCAGTAGCGGCACCGGTCTTTTTCCCGGAATGCAACAGATCTGAGAAATGTTTCCAGATCATAATCCTGCTGCCAGATCATTTTTAATTCCTGCGCATCTGCATATTGGCGAAGTGTTTCTTCTCGTTTGAGGCATTCCGTGAAGGGATGGATATTGTGGCGGAAGAAAAACCCCATCACCTTGATATCCATGGCCCTGAGCACCTGGAGGGGATAGATGGTGCAGGGACCGCAGCAGGCATGCAGCAGCAGTTTCACATCCGGCTCCCGAAAATGGCGGTTCCCACCCGCACCATGGTGGCCCCTTCCTGGATGGCCACCATAAAATCATTGCTCATGCCCATGGACAGCTGTGCCATGGCACCGGGGTTCACCCCGGCCGCCAGGATCTCTTCTCTGATCTGAACCAGCTGTTTGAAATAGCTTCTGGCATCTTCGGGATCATCAAAGTACGGGGGCATACACATCAGGCCCTGGAGAGAAAGCTTTTCAAACCCCATGATTTTTTTGGCCAGATCCACTGCCGCATCTTTCTGGGCGCCGGATTTGGTGTCTTCCATGGCAATATTTATCTGGAGCAGAATTTTTTGGCATTTTTGGATTTTTCCGGCCTGTTTATCAATCTCTTTTGCCAGTTTAAAGCTGTCCACCGTGTGTATGAGATCAAAATATTGGACAGCGAATCTGGCTTTGTTGGACTGCAGGTGACCGATAAAATGCCAGGCAGCAGCATCCCGGCCGATGGCATCTATTTTTTCCATGGCTTCCTGGATATAATTTTCCCCCAGGGTGGTAAGGCCCGCATCGATGGCCTGTTTTATCATCTGGACAGGTTTTTTCTTGCTGACACCAATTAATTGAATATCTTCAGGGTTTCTGCCGCAGCTGTTTGCGGTATCTAGGATATTCCGGTGAATGGCCATAAGGTTTTCTTTAATCCGGGTCATGATGGCTGTCCTTAAATTGAATCACCTCCAGGGCCGCAAGGGTCTGAATGAGTTCACACACCGGCAGGCCCACCACATTGGAATAGGAACCGTGAATCTCTTTGACCAGAAAGGCGCCCAGTCCCTGGATGGCGTATCCCCCGGCCTTGTCATAGGGTTCTTGTGTGCCAGTGTACCAGAGGATCTCCTGTCTTGTCAAAGTTTTGAACACAACCTGTGTTGCAACCGCATGGGTTTTCATCTGCCTGCGGGCAAAATGGCCCACTGAATATCCTGTATAAACCGCGTGTGTCCGGCCGCTCAAAAGGCCGAGCATGTGAATGGCCTGTTCTCTGTTTTCCGGTTTTCCAAGGATCTGCCTGTCTTTTACAACAATGGTATCTGCCCCGAGTACCCAGGCATTTTTTTTCAGCTGCATGATGTGACGGGTTTTTTTTTCCGACAATACTTTGACAAGTTCCAGGGGCTGCTGACCCGGTTCTTCGGTTTCATCCACATCAGCAGGAAGAATCTCGACGGCAAGTCCCATCTGTTCCAGCAGTTCTTTTCTCCTGGGAGACCGGGATGCCAGTACCAGTTTTTCTGTGTTCATCCATTTCATGGGTGTTGTGTTTACCAGAAAAAAAAAGCCAGGGCAATCGATTAGTGCCTTACTCCTCAGTTCCTGTTTCCAGGCTGCATGCAGCAGGGCCCTTGTATTTTTGGTTGCCAATCCAGCCAATGGTGCTACACTGGGGCACAAAAAAAAATCATATGAAGGATACCACATGAAACAACCTTTTTACGGGGTACTTTTTGCACTTGCTGCCTTTGCAGCCTGGGGGCTTCTGCCGGCCTACTGGAAACAGATGCAGGCAGCTTCACCGTTTGAGATATTGTGCCACCGGGTTGTCTGGTCCTGTGTGTTTGTTTTTATTATCATCTGTTACCAGAAAAGGGGAAAAGAGGTGTTTCGGATTCTTCGCACCCCTTCCCTGGTAAAAGGCCTTGCCATAAGCAGTTCACTGATTGCCCTGAACTGGTTTGTCTATATATGGGCCGTGAATTCCGGCCGGGTGGTGGAAACCAGCCTGGGGTATTATATCAATCCCATGATCAATGTGCTGCTGGGCTATCTGCTGCTGGGGGAAACCTTTACCCGCCTGCAGTGCATTTCCCTGGGGTTTGCCCTGGCAGGGGTGATCTATTCTCTGGCAGCCTATGGCGCCCTGCCCATATTCGGCCTGACCCTGGCCTTTTCCTTTGCTTTTTATGGATACTGCCGAAAACGGATCCAGGTGGCCCCCATGCCCGGGCTGTTTGTTGAAACCCTGATCCTGATGGTCCCGGCCCTGGCATATATTCTCTTTTTAATGGGAACAGGCAGTTCCTTGTTCTTAAAAGATATTGGACTCACTTTCTGGATGATCGGGGCAGGGGTGGTGACCTCCCTGCCGCTGCTGTGGTTTGCGTCAGCGGCCAGACGGCTGAATCTGTCCACCATCGGTATCCTGCAGTATCTTGCCCCGTCCATTGCCTTTGTGCTGGGGGTGTTTGTATACAAAGAACCGTTTTCCATCCACAACCTGATCACCTTTGCCTGCATCTGGGCCGGTGTTATCCTGTATACCTTTGAATTCATAAAACACCACCATCCAAAACCCTGACCAGGGCCTGGATGATCAAAGCCTCTGCTGAATGATTTTTTTACATGTGATTGTCCTGTTGATCCTGCATTTTGACCTTGCAAAATCCTGGCAAATGCGATAAAAAATTTAAGATTATGCCTGGGTGGCGGAACTGGTAGACGCAAGGGACTTAAAATCCCTCGGCCAAAATGGCTGTACGAGTTCAATTCTCGTCCCAGGTACCATCATAACTGCAAAAGGGTTTTGGCCTTTTTCCAAAACCCTTTTTTCTTAAAAATCCGGTATGTAGTTTCTATGGACAAAATTCAAATAAACGGCGGCAGAAAACTTGCGGGTGAAGTTGTCATCTCAGGGGCAAAAAACGCGGCACTGCCGCTTATTGCAGCCAGTATCCTGGTGGATGGCACCTGTGAATTCACAAACGTTCCAAATCTTATGGACATTCACAGCATAAAGCTTCTGTTGGAAGATTTAGGGGCCAGGTGTGCCTTTGACAACCATGTCATGACTGTGGACGGGTCAGGCATACAGAAAATAGAAGCGGAATATGAGCTTGTGCGCAAAATGCGGGCTTCCATTCTTGTGCTGGGACCGCTGGTGGCCAGATTCGGGCATGCCAAGGTATCTTTGCCCGGGGGGTGTGCCATCGGCGCCAGGCCGGTGAACATGCATCTGGCAGGCCTGGAGGCATTGGGTGCGAAAATCGGCATTGATCATGGCTACATTGAAGCCAAGGCGGAAAAACTTACGGGAAATGAGATCTATTTTGACATCCCTACGGTCACCGGGACCGAAAATCTGATGATGGCTGCTGTGCTGGCAAAAGGCAAAACCGTTCTCAGAAATGCAGCCCGTGAACCTGAGATTATATGCCTGGCAGATGCCCTAAGCCGAATGGGGGCAAAAATATCAGGGGCCGGCACACCCATCATTACCATCGAAGGGGTGGACCGCCTTGCACCGGCACTGGTCACCGTGATTCCGGACCGCATTGAAACAGGCACCTTTATGGTGGCGGCCGCTGCCACCCGGGGAAATGTACTGATCAAAGGCTGTAACCCGGACCATATCGGTGGGATAATCAGTAAACTCAAAGCATCAGGTGCCGGGGTGGAAATCTGCGGTGATCAGATCCGGGTCAGGGGGATGGAACAGGTCAAAAGTGTGGACATCAAAACCCTTCCCTATCCGGGATTTCCCACTGACATGCAGGCCCAGTTCATGACATTGATGTGTATTGCAGACGGCACAAGTGTTATCCATGAATCCATTTTTGAAAACCGGTTTATTCATGCCAATGAATTGATGCGCATGGGGGCGGATATCACCCTGTCCAGGGCAGACATTGCCATGGTCAGGGGGGTGCCGGAACTCCAGGCAGCACCGGTTATGGCGTCAGATCTGCGTGCCAGTGCATCTTTGGTAATCGCAGGGCTGATGGCCAGAGGCACCACCCTGATTTCCCGGGTGTACCATATGGACCGGGGATATGAAGCCATTGAAAAAAAATTCTGTGCCTTGGGAGCTGACATGGTGCGCATCAAATAGGCTGAAACCATATATGCGGGCGAGGATATGTGAAAGATTCGTCACACCCTCTGGTTCCACCCCTTGTCCCTGTAATCCTGGCCATGATTACAGGGATCCTGGCGGGAAATGTCTCTTCTCATACGCATCTGTTATTGGCTGTTCTTTGCTTTGCTGTTCTGGCTGCCCTGTTCCTATCGAAATTTTTTTACAGGAAATGGCTTGTTTTCTGGATCTGTCTTCTGGCGGGCATCTGGTCCGGTTATCAGAGTTTTTACATCCATTCTCCAAGGCTTTCACCTGGCCATGTGTCCCATTTTTACAATGATCCCGACATCCGTGTTGTGGGCAGAATTGTTTCTTTTTCACGAAAATACCCCTATAAAATCCGGGTGGTGCTGGACTGCAGGAAAATTGTTACAACAGATTCAGACACAGAAACCCAGGTCATTTCCGCCACAGGCCGCCTGTATCTGAATATTTACGGAAAAACAGACCACTCTTTCAAGTTTCATGATCTTATCCAATGCCCCGGCCCCATAAGGCCCATCCGGAATTTTGGAAATCCCGGTGCATTTGATTACCAGACATTTCTCAAACGCCAGGGCATCTTTGGTGCTGTCCACACAGGAGCAAATAAGATTGCCATGGTTTCCCAAGAAAAATCTTTTGTATTGATCCGGTGGATACAGGCATTGGAAAATACACGGAACCGGTTTTACCATTTTACCATGAACCGTCTTGATCACCAGGCTCCAGCCCATGTCCTGGCGGCCCTGGTTACCGGTATAAAGCAGCAGATGCCCACACAGATAAAAGACCTGTTCGCCCGGTCAGGGGCGTCCCATCTGCTTGCCATTTCAGGCCTTCATCTGGGAATATTGACGGCCATCTTTTTTTATCTGTTTTATCGGATTTTGTCATGTTTTCCACGGCTGCTGATTTCTGCAAAGGCAAGGAAAGCTGCCGGCATACTTACCCTTGTCCCCCTGGGTCTGTATGCGTTGTTTTGCGGGTTTTCTCCTTCCACACAGCGGGCTTTTATCATGATCAGCATGTTTATGTTTTCTTTTCTGGGGGAAAAACAAAGCCATCCTGTCAATATCCTGGCAGGGGCCGGTATTCTTATTCTGCTTGCTGATCCGGGTGCTTTGTTCTCCATCTCATTTCAATTGTCTTTTACAGCGGTGCTGTTCATCATTTCCGGCCTGGGGATTGCTGGAAAATACCAAAAACCCCATATCCCGAAGATTTTAAAATATCCCGCATCCATCTGCCTTGTAACCGTGCTGGCAGGAATTGGCACATTTCCGTTGATCGCCCGGTATTTCAACATGATTTCCATGGTGCAATTACCGGCAAACTTGATACTGGTACCTTTAATCGGATTTGTCTGTCTCCCCCTTGGTCTGGTGAGCCTGCTTGTCTGGCCTTTTTTTCCCGGTGTTTCCGGTGTGCTTTTGGCCATGGCGGCAAAACTGGTTTCCCTGTGCCTCACATTTCTTGCCTGGCTGACGGAACTTCCCTTTGCCTGGTCCCATGTACCGTCTTTGTCTGTATATGATATGGTGGCCATGTATACGGCCATGGGAGCAGGTTTTTGTTTGTTGTCTTTTAAAAGGACAAAACCGGTAATATTGGTGTGCTCTGCCGTCATAACAATTGCCGGCGTATACGGGATACAGGCGGTGACACGCACAAAGCTTGCCGGGCACATGGTCATCACAATACTGGATGTGGGCCAGGGAAATGCCGCCCTGATTCAGACCATTGAAGGAAAAAACATGCTGGTGGACGGGGGCGGTTTTCCCGGAACCAGTAGTTTTGATACAGGCAGGCATGTGGTGGCCCCTTTTTTGTGGCAGCAGCGCATCATGGCACTGGATGCCGTCATACTCACTCACCCTGATTCAGATCACATGAACGGGCTGGTATTTATACTGGAAAATTTCAGGACCGGTACCCTGGTCACAAATGGGGACAAAAGCGCCCATGACGCTTTTACCCGTATCATGACGGCCTGTGAGCGCAGACAGATTCCGGTTTTTGTTCCGAACTGCAAAAAAAAACAAATCCTGTATGACAAAACAGAGCTTGCATTTTTCCAGTGTGCATCTGTTCGTCCCGGATTGGATCCCAATGATAATTCTCTGGTTTTCAAACTGAAACTGCAGGATTTTTCCATGCTTTTTCCAGGAGATATCATGAAAGCAAGGGAACACTTACTGGCACAGGTGGTACATAAAAATCTTGTGTCCAGCATTCTGCTGGCCCCCCACCACGGCAGCAATACCTCTTCAACCAAGTTTTTCCTTGATAAAATTCACCCTGAAAGGGTAATAGTATCCTGCGGGTTTAACAACCGCTATAAATTTCCCCATCCAGATGTTCTGGCGCGTTACCGGCAAAGGGGTATTCAGGTTTTCAGAACCGATACCCAGGGTGCGGTTACCATTACATCTTCTGGTAACGGGTATACAATTGCTACCCATAAAGGCGGGTGATCGTGTTTTATATTTATTTTTTTTATGTTCTGCTGTTGTCCGGACTGATTCTACTGGACTGTAAGAGAAAAAAAAATCCCAGGTGGTGGGCAGCCATGGTATTGCTGGCACCAGTCACCACCCCGTATGTGATCTTTAAATCCAGAAAGACCGCGGGCATGATTTTGTTCATGCTGTTTTTGACCAGTTTTTCTGCGGTTGTGGGGGCTGAACTGTATATCTGGGCCCATGAAAAAGAAAAGAACAGATACGCCCACCTGCCTCCCATAACCACCCAGGTAATCCTGCTGTGCAACAATCTCAAACAGAGCACAACCGACCTGGATGACGGATTGGTGCAGCTGGAAAATATGTCCAAAGTGGAATCCAGTCTTGAAAAACTGCAACAGACCATCGCGTTTATCAAATCTTTGCGCCTGACCCTGGCACGCAACCAGGATGCCATTGACCGGCTGGTCAAACTTACCACAGATTACAAAGAGTATTTCATGAAAAAAGAACTGCACTGGATTTATCAGGTCCGCCAGTATTATACCAACCGCCACGTCATCCGTCACTTTCAAAGCCTTGAAACCTACCTGAATGATTTTACCGCGCTGCTCACCTATGCCTATACCAATTTTTCACAGATTGCCGACCACAACGATCCCGAAAGTCTGAAAAATTATGATGAATACTATCTGCGGTACCGGCGGGCAGTAGACCGTCACAATGCCTTTAATGTGCAGCGGATCGCGTTTCAGAACAATTATGTGAAAAAATACCCTGCCATCAAAGCGTACCTGCCGGGAGAACGTCAGACAGAAACTTTCCAGTTATGGGAATAGTTTTTCTGCCTGAAGTATTTAATGAATGGTACCACCAGCTTGTTTTTATTGCCGCCGGAAAGATCATAGGTGATACTGACAATGGGCACCCCGGTTTTTGCTTCCAGTTTGGCAGCCATGGCCTCTGTTACAAGCCCGGGGCAGCAGAAGCCCGGGTTGGTCTGCACCAGAAGTGCCAGATCTGGATGTTCCCGGATGATATGGTGAATTTTTAACACATTATCCATGGACTCGCCGGTATGCTCCGGCTGGATGCCGTATTGTTCCAGGATGTTTTCATAGGCATCGGTGACCAGAAAATCTGATTCCTGCAGCACCGGTTCAAAATACTGGAAATATTTTTTTTCCATGGCCTGCATGGCAACCATCAGGGCTTTGTTGGAAATGAGGCTCAGGTATTTGCCCTCCTTGAACCATTTTTTAAAATAGGAGTTGGCAATAATCTTGATGTATTTATAGTAAGGGGTTATGACCACCTCTCCGCCGTTGGCTTCAATGTAATGCATCAGATCCTGGTTCATGATATCATTGTCCCTGACATACAGATCCCCGAAAATGGCCACCTTGGGCCGGGTACCGGAACCATCTGTTTTTATCCGGCTGAACAAAGGAATGGCCGCTGCAAGGGCATCCTGTTTGGAGCCATTGCCGGCAAATGCCCTGCCGATGATCTCCAGTGCTGTGGCCAGTGTCCTGTCTGTTTCTCCTTTGTTTTTTTCATAGGGCCGTATCTTGCATCCAATGCTTCTGAGAAGTCCGCCGAACATATAGGCAAAATAGGCATTGGTGGATGCCCTGAACGATATGTCAAACAAAGACAGCTCCCCGTGATAAATGCCTGATTTTTCGAATCCGTTTCCCTCCTGCTTGAATATATGCTGGATATGATAGGGATACATCCTGATGTTGCAGGCGATATCAGAGCGGTTGAGCCAGAGCAGGGTATTTTCCGGATCCAGGCCATGTTTTTTCACCGTATGGATAAAACCTGCAGCCACGGCGTTGAGGGGGAGGCACTGGCCGGTATTGGTCAGCAGACTTTTTTTCAGGGTTTCACTGGTTTCTTCCATCAAAAAGGCCTGAAGTCCCTCACTCTGAAAGGTGGAAACAATCAGATGCCCGGTAAGGGCATCCCAGTTTGGAAAAATGATATTTTTTCCATCCAGGGACTCCACAAATCTGGGTGAAAAATCCAGGGGTCGGTGCCCGGATTTGTCCCTGGCCTGATGGTGATTGGTAAAAGCCCCCACTGCTGCTTCAATCCGGGTTTCATACCCGGTACTGGAATCATGCTCATCCAGTTCCAGTACCAGATAGGGTTTGTTGAAACCTGCCATGATCTGTTTGAAATATTCCACACCAAAGGCATCAGGGGAACATTTGAAAGAGGTGATGTATACCGGGTACAGATCATCTGTAAGTGCCGCTGCATAAGCGGCTTTCAGTATATGGGCGGCGTATTTCCAGTGGATCTCTTTCAACAAAGGACGAATGGGGGTAAAATCTATGTCTGATGTGTCCACCATATCCTGGAAATAGGTTTCAACCCCCAGGTTTTCAAAGATCCGGGGAATATGGTGGTTCATGGTGTCAGACAGCACTGTATAGGGACGTCCCAGCAGCAGGGCCTTGATTCCCGGTCGTGACTGGCCACGTGTTTTGTAAAGGGCTGACAGTTTTGTCTGGTTTCCTTTGCGAAATTCCACAGCCCTGTCCCAGGCAGTATGGATATCAAAAAAAGAAAACAAAAAATCCGGAGAAATCTCTTTCAAAGACTGGTACAGCGCTATTTTGGTATGAAAACTGGTATACAGGTATTTAATGGTGGGCATGACCAGCCGTCGGGTATCACAATGGTCCAGGCAGGCAATGATTGCAGGACTGAACTGGGTGTAATAACAATGCTGGCGCCTGACCCGTTTTTGATCGGTTTTTTCTTCAAAATAAAAGGGCAAAAACACATAATCCGCTTTTTCTAAAAGATGCGCCACATGGCCGTGCAGGGCAGTCACCGGTGCACAGAATTCCGCCCTGGCAATGGTTTTTCCCAAAGCCACCGGCTGTTTCAGGTTCCGGCTGGCAATGGTTTTAATGCCCAGGTGTGAAAAAAAGTATTCCCAGAATTCCAGGTCTTCGAACAGATGCAGGGCTGCGGGTATGCCGATGGTGAACCCATGCTTTTCAGGACGGCGGGCAATGGGCAGCAACTGCTGTTTGCGCAGTTTTTTCAGATCATATGCATTTTTTTGGGGCACCATTTTTTGGGTATCATAATCCCGGCCGCACAAAAAACCATAGGCATGGGGCCGGCCGTCCACCTGGGCAATGGTGAGCTTGCAAAGGTTGGTGCACAACCGGCACACTTCCTGGCGCACTGGAATGTTTTTTTCCCACAGGCCAAATCCCCTGAACTGTGTACGGCTGATGCGTTTTTCACGGGCCAGCAGCGCCACGCCTAAGGCCCCGGTCAAATGGCACAAACGGGATACATGGATCGGTTTTTGCAACTTTTGTTCAAACGCCGCCACCAATGCCTTGTTTCTGGCCGTAGCCCCCTGGAAGAGAATACAGTCTCCGATCCTGCCCACAGTGGCCACCTTGGTCAGATAATTGTCTCTGACCGAATGGAGAACCGATGCCAGAATTTCATTTTTCTCATACCCTTCAGCAAAAAAGTAGTTGATGTCACGTTCCATGAAAACCGTACACCGGTCGCTGGACACCGGGGCCTTGACCCCTTCTGCACGCAGGGAATATTCTGAAAGCGGGCAGGACAGTTTTTCAGCCTGTTCTTCAATGAAACTGCCGGTACCGGCTGCGCACACGGTATTCATCACAGAAGCGGTCACCCTGCCGTCCTTTAAAAGGGTGAATTTGGCATCCTGTCCCCCGATTTCAATGATGGTATCCACATTTTTGTTTAAATTCACCGCTGCTGTGGCATGGGCCGTTATTTCATCAGGTTCGATATCCGCCCCGATAACCCTGCCGCTGATGCGCCGGCCGGAACCTGTGGTGCCGCACCCCTTGACACAAACCGCAAGACCGGCGTCCGCCAAAAAGGTGTCCATGGCTTTGCATATTTTCTGGACCGCCTGGACCGGGCGTGATGCGGTTTTGGTATAGCACCCCACAATGGGGTCTCCGTTCTGGTTTATCAATATGCTCTTGGTGGATGTGGACCCCACATCGAGCCCCAGATAGGTGCAGGAGAGATCCACCCGGGCCGGATCGGTGTAGATATCGGTTTCCACCCCTTCATGCACAACCTGTTTAAAGCAGTGAAAATCAGGATAATCTGACATTGAAAGAGACAGGGCAGGGTACAGGTAGCTGTTTTTTTTCGGCAGAATTTTGAAAAATGCATCAGCAGAACCAAAGCTTGCAGGGGCCGGTTTTTTTTCCTGCATTTGGTCCCACAGGCACAGGGCTGCGCCGGCTGCACCGTAAACGTCTGCATGTAGGTCAATGACCAGCAAAAGCCTGAGAAGGGATTCCAGATACCGGGTTACGGCCGTGTTTTTGGCAACACCGCCGCAAAAAAGGACGGTGCCCTGGATGTCATTGCCCGTAAAAAGGGTGTTGACAATATTTCTGGCCAGCCCGTAACATAACCCGTCACAGATCTGTTCAATGTTGTACCCCTCCTGCTGGGCATGTATCAGATCAGTCTTGGCAAAAACCGCACACCTGGTGGCGATGTCAGGCCTTTTTTGCCGGTTTTTCAACGCTTTTTCACTGATTTCACCAGACCCTTTCAAATTAAGCCGCCTGGCCTGCTGGTCTAAAAAACTGCCGGTGCCGGCGGCACAGGAGGTGTTGTGCCTGGTCCCGGTGTAATTGTTTTGTCCGTCAAACAGGCTCAAGGAAAATTTTTCTCCGCCCACATGCAGCAGGGCATCACAGCCATTTTTGTGAAATGCCCTGGCAGCCCTGATGACAGCAACCTGCTCATCAAACCTTTCATGGGAAAAGACAAAAGAGGGAGTGGCATCGGTTACAGCCACGTACTGCACTTTTTTCAGTGCATCATGGGACAACAGTGCGGACAGACAGGAGGTGACATCTCCCTGGTGAACAGCAGTGGCCTTGTGCAGCAGATTTTTGTTGCTGTCAATGACAGCAATGCTCACAGACACGGATCCTACATCAATTCCTGCAATTGTATATGCCATTTTACAAAGCTTCCTTTACCTGGTTCCAGAATTCTTTAACCCCGTTCATCCAGCCATCCAAAAACATTTTTTGGTGGTCTTTTTGTCCATCTATGGTAAATTTGTCAACCCCGTAACTGCCTAAGATATTATTAAAATATGTTGACAGTTTTGTGTCCTGCACCAGGTCATACGTATCCTGTACATGCAGTACGTATAGCAGGTCTTCAAAATGGGCGGATTTTCCCCATCGTATGCCTTCTTTTCGTCCGAGCCTGTAAAACTGTTTGACCCAAGCCTGTTTTTCCTGTTGCAGCCGTTTTACAACCTCGGGCATATCAAATTCCTGGGAAAAGCGCTTCTGGAATTCTTCTTTTTTCTGGATGGCTTCTGTGACCGCATCCTGAAACATTTTTGAAAAATTAAAAGAATCCCGCCATTGTGTGAGACGTTCGTGGAGCATGTCAGGTATGCTCAGGGTGATTTTCTGGGCCATGGATTTTCCTTTACACCATACATCTAAGTTATGTATTATCCCTGAATTTTCACATAAACCGGCCTTTATACGTAGCGGTTTTTACTGTACGTGTCAATCTGTTTGTCAACATAATCTTGTATTTCCTTTGTGAATCCGATATAAAACAACCCATTATGATAACCGGTTATATTGAGGACATAGGCAGTTTTTTTACCAGGTTAACTGCATCTGTGGGCAGATTTTTTCTGTTTTTTGTGTCAGGGGTAAACCAGATATTTCATATCCCTTTTCAAACAGGCAAAATACTGGACCATATCTGGTTTGTCGGCGCCAAATCCGTTTTCGTCATTTTGCTCACCGGGCTGTTCACCGGTATGGTTTTAGGGCTCCAGGGATACTATACCCTGGTTACATTCGGATCTGAGGCAGCCCTTGGCACGGCTGTTTCTCTGACCCTGATCCGGGAACTGGGACCTGTACTGGGCGCTATCATGGTCACTGCCAGGGCAGGTTCCGCCATGGCTGCTGAAATAGGGGTCATGCGCATGTCAGAGCAGATCGATGCCCTGTTCACCATGCAGATAGACCCTGTGCGCTTTGTGTTTACCCCCAGACTTCTGGCAGCAGTCTTGAGCTTTCCTTTGCTTACCGCACTCTTTGACATGGTGGGGATTTTCGGCGGATACCTGTCCGGATCTCTGTTTCTGGGGATAAATGAAGCCGTTTACATGGACAGGGTGATAAACAGTGTGAAACTTATTGATATCTGGGGGGGATTTTTCAAATCTCTGGTGTTTGCCGTTGTGGTGACCACCATATGCTGCTACCGCGGGTATTATTCCCATGTGAACCGCCAGGGCGAGTTCGGGGCCAAAGCCGTGTCCCTGGCAACCACCAGTGCTGTGGTACAATCTTGTGTCTGTGTCCTGATCTGTGACTATGTCATTACCTCTTTTCTGGTGTAACCCATGGCAATCCCTTTTATCCAGTTTAAAAACATAAAGAAAAAATTTGGTGCCCTGGAGGTGCTCAAGGGGGTAAACCTGTCCATAACCAAAGGGCAGGTTACCGTTGTTATCGGCAAAAGCGGAACAGGAAAATCCGTATTGCTCAAGCATATTGTGGGGCTGATACACCAGGATTCCGGCCAGCTGCTGATCCAGGGGGAGCCTTTGGACCGGTTGTCCGGGGAAAAGTTTCGCCGGTTCAAAAACAAAACAAGCTATATGTTCCAGGACAACGCCTTGTTTGACTTTCTCACCGTATATGACAACATTGCGCTGCCCCTGAAGGAAACATCAAAAATCGCAGATGCCGCATTGCAGCAAAAGGTGCATGCCCGCATGAAACAGCTGGGTATTGACGGCATTGACCACAAATACCCCGCAGAACTGTCCGGGGGGATGCGCAAGCGGGTGGCCCTGGCACGGGCACTTGTGACAGATCCGGAGGTGATACTGTTTGATGAGCCTACCACAGGCCTGGATCCCATACGCAAAAAAGATGTACACACCATGATAAAATCATACCAGAAACAATTTGGATTTACCGCTGTGATTGTGAGCCATGATATCCCGCATATTTTTGATCTGGCCCAGCACATTGCCCTGCTGGATGACGGTATCATCATTTTTGAAGGCTCCGGACAAGACTTGCTGCGCTCCGAAATTTCTGTGGTGCAGGCTTT
>JAABTU010000220.1 GCA_011389715.1 Desulfotignum sp. | reverse complement strand
AGAGAAATGGCCCGGAGCAAATGCATGATTCCTTTCTGCCGGGTAATTCTGCCTACAAACAGAATATAGGGTTTGTCCGGATCAATGCCGTAAGACTTCAGCGTTTCCGGTCGGTAGGTTTCACAAAAAAGACGGATATCCACCCCGTTATGGATAACATGGATCTTTTCTGGATGAACAGGGTAAAGATCCATCACATTCTGCTTCATTGTTTCAGATACCGCAATAATACCGTCTGCATTGGACATGGCTGTTTTTTCCAGCCAGCAGGTGGCATGGTAGCTGTCACCGAGCTGGTCTTTTTTCCAGGGACGGTGGGGCTCCAGAGAGTGGGTGGTGACCACCAGAGGTGCCTGGAGAATCTCCTTGAGCAGGCACCCGGCCATATAGGTATACCAGGTATGGCAGTGGATCACGTCTGCGGCATCTGCACTGCCGGTCATAAGGGCATTGCGCAGCAGAGTGTCACCGAGCCTGGGCCGCTGCAGTTCTGATGTTTGAGGATATACCCCGGGTACACCTGATACCCGCAGACGGGGATCAGTTCTTTTCTGGTCCCCGAAACACAGGACATCAAAACTATGGCTACCCGAAGACAAAGCAGCCATCTCCCGCACCAGGTGTTCAACATGTACCCCTGCCCCGCCGTAGATATGGGGGGGATACTCATTGGTCAGAATCAAAGCTTTCATTGGTCACACCTTTATGTTGGGGATAAGACAGGGGAAGCGGCACTTTGTTCCGGTTCCTTTTTTTTAAGAAACACAACGCCCAGAGGCGGCAGCACCAGGTTCAGGGAAAAAGAAAACCCGTGGGCCGGTACCGGGGAGGTCTCGATTTGTCCCAGGCTGCCCTGGTTGCTGCCCCCGTATTCAGATGCATCACTGTTGAGGCATTCTTTCCAGGTCCCTTCCACAGAACCCCCCAGCCGGTAATTGGGACGCGGTATGGGACATGGCATTGTCACCGGCTGCAGCCAAAGTTTTCAAAGCCTTTTCCCGTTCGTTCAGATTCAACCAACCTATAGGTGTAATACTGGCGGCCATCGTTTCGGCTTTTTATCGTTGTTCTACGAATATACATAGGGTCCACTATATCCCACCTGGAAATGAGTTTATAACAATGTCGGGAATCGGAATCACTTTTACGGAAAAGAGTCAACCAGGAGCATGTCCCGCAATAATTTTGAGATTGGCAGATGACTCAGGTACAAAATTTGATGTGAATATATCGGGGAGTCAGATTGTTTTTTTCCGACGACCCCTTAACCCGGGCGGGATACCGGATTGATCCGGTAGACGACCCGGAAACGTTTCAGCTTCAGGGATCAGCGTTTTTTTTGTTGCACTGCCATTGGTTTACTCCTATAATTTCGTTTCATCTGCACTTGGAATCCCGGCAAAGTGCAGATGAAACGATCGGAAAACAGGGCAATGAACCCCTGCCAGGCAAAAACATTTATCGAAATGATCACCGGCCATGACTGATACCCCTGTTACAGAAGTTGCAGAAGATCCGCCGCCGAAAAAATTCGGGGCATTCGGCGGTGTGTTCACACCCAGCCTGCTGACCATCCTCGGGGTGATCATGTTTCTACGATTTTCCACGGTAGTGGGATATGCAGGATTATGGTATACCCTTTTGATCCTGGCGGCAGCCAAGGCCATCTCCGTGATCACCGGTCTGTCCGTGGCATCCATTGCCACTAATATGCGGGTCAAGGGCGGAGGGGCCTATTATCTGATCAGCCGCAGCCTGGGAGTGGAATCCGGCGGTGTGATCGCTGTTTTTTTCTACATTGCACAAGCCGTAGCCGTCACCCTGTATGTGGTGGGATTCACTGAAGCGGTTTTTTCCGCCTTCCCTGATATCAATCTGTCCTTCCGGACAGTTGCCACCCTGATCCATATCATTGTGTTTGTCTGTGTCTATATCGGGGCCGGATGGACCATCCGCCTTCAATACGGCATTCTGGCCATTCTGCTGCTTTCTGTTCTGTCTTTTTCCATCGGCGCGGGCATGGGGTTTTCTCCCCAGATCCTGGCAGCCAACCTGTCGGCACAGTGGTCCCCGTCCTATTCTTTTTTTGCGGTTTTCGCCCTGTTTTTTCCGGCTGTCACCGGCATCATGGCCGGGGTCAACATGTCAGGGGACTTGGAAGATCCGGCCCGGGCCATCCCCAGCGGCACCTTTACCGCCATCGGATTTTCCGCACTGATTTATGCGGGTATCGCTTTCCTGATGGCCGGCAGTGTGCCCCGGGAAACGTTGCTGGGGGGCGGGTTCGTGATGAAAGACCGGGCATATTTACCGGTTCTCATCTATGCCGGGGTGTTCTGCGCCACCCTTTCCTCAGCCCTGGGCAGCATGATGGGCGCCCCCCGGATTCTCCAGGCCTTTGCCCGGGACAACATCTTTGCCCGGCTGCGCTGGTTCGGCCGCGGCAGCGGAACCCTGGGAGAACCCCGCCGTGCCACGGTGCTGACCTTCATCATTGCCCAGATCGGGGTGCTTGCCGGGGACCTGAACACCATCGCCCCGGTGATCACCATGTTCTTTCTGATGACCTATGCCGCAGTGAATCTGGCCTGTTTTTACGAAGGCCGTTCCAGTAACCCCAGTTTCCGGCCCACCTTCCGCTTCAACCACTGGTCCGTGGCCCTTGCCGGTGCTACAGGATGTTTGGGGGTCATGTTTCTGATTAATACGGTCTGGGCCCTGGTGGCCCTGCTGCTTGCCGGTGCCCTGTATTTTTTCATCGCCCGGTCGGAAATCCAGGTAAAATGGGGAGACCTGGATGGGGGGCTTGCCTTTCAAGTCGCCCGAAATGCCCTGCTGCGCCTGGAACGGGAACGGTATCATCCCAAAAACTGGCGGCCCTCCATTCTCACTCTCGGCGGCGTGGCTGCCAACCGCCTGCAGCTGGCGGAATATGCT
The DNA here is from genome assembly GCA_011389715.1 of Desulfotignum sp. Classification (GTDB taxonomy): domain Bacteria; phylum Desulfobacterota; class Desulfobacteria; order Desulfobacterales; family Desulfobacteraceae; genus Desulfotignum. Next base: position 1,276 of record JAABTU010000220.1, on the reverse strand, counting down.
TGCTGGTTTACCATTGACAGCGGCATTGTGTCCATCGGCCAGGTGATCCGGGGCGATCTGGACGATTTTCTGGATCGGCGCCGGGAAGCGGAAAAAGTCCTCCGCCGGTTCCTTGCCAAAGAAAAACTGCCGGCCTTCCCCGTGGTTGTTGTGGAAAAAGATCTTCATGCGGCCATCAAAGCCCTGCTCCAGTGCCACGGCATCGGGGGCATGCGGCCCAACACGGTGCTGCTCGGATGGAGCCGGGATTCTGAGAAATCCGACATCTTCTGGGAAACGGTTGACACGGTCAAAGAGATGCGGCGCAATCTCATTATTGTGGCGGCAAAAGAGGAAAGTGACACCAGCGTTATTCCCAAAGGAAGCATCAACATCTGGTGGGATTCCTCAAAAAATGCCCAGCTGATGCTGATGCTGGCATTCATGCTCAAAAAGAACCGGGAATGGCGGGACCACCCCATCCGCATTATCCGCCCGGTGGTGCGCAAAGCGGATATTGAAAACATTGAAACAGAGATGCAGGAGCTACTCGCCCTTGCCCGTATTGAGGCCGAGCTGTTCATTGTCCCCACCGAAACCCCGCTGCATGCGCTCCGTCAGCGTATGCAGCCCTCTGCTCTGCTGTTAAGGGGATTTGACCCCCTGGATTATGAAACAGAAGATGAGACAGGACAAGACCTTGTTTCCGACCTTCAGCGCAGCCTGGAACTGCCCGGGGATATCATCTTTGTATACAACGCAGGTGAGGTTTCCATCGAAGCGTGATGTAGCCGACTTGATGGAACGGCTGAGGAAATCCCAGGCGCTGTCGGTGCCGGCCTTGAGATCTTCCCAGACGTCATCACTGGCTTCCTTCAGTTCATTAAGTTTTTTACCGGCCTCATCCTGCATCGACCGTAGATCTTCAATCTGTTTGTAATATTCCAACTGAAGAGCAGGTAAAATCGCAAATTTTATCCCCAAATCCAGCATGCCTTCCTGCCAGTGCACCGCCATGTCAATCAAAAAGATCCTAATGTCTGGGGGGGGGTAAACGTTTCAGCAATTTTACGGACACTCGCCAGATCCTCCGGAAGCACCAGGTTTTTTTTCGCATAGAACAAAGCCCTTTTCGCATGGAGGACAGTGGCATGGTACATGGCATTGTCTCCGGCTGCAGCCAAAGTTTTCAAAGACTTTTGCAGCCGGATCATTGACCGCCGGGGACAGTGCACGGCCCGCAATCTGTGACAGCACGATCAGGCCGAAACGCGGATCTTCATCAAATGTCCGCTCT
>JAABTU010000219.1 GCA_011389715.1 Desulfotignum sp. | reverse complement strand
TGGCTTTCCTGGGATTTCACCGGGACAAACAGGTTGCGGCCTTTGAACAGTATTTCATTTTTCCACAACAGATCCCTGGTTTCATGCGGCAGATCCGGTGCATTTTTTCCCGATTTCCAGGCATAATATTTTTCCGATGATACCAGACAGTAATACACCACATCAGTTGCCTGGTAGCGTTTTCCCACGCTTTCCAGCAGGGTGGACAAGAGCTGTCCGGTGGTCAGGGCCCCGCCGAAACCGGTGAGCAGCTCCACAAACAGCCGCACATCTCCCAGGTGCTTTGTTGCTTTTCTGTCCAGTTCCCGGGTCCGGTCCTCCACCATTTTTTCCAGGTTCTGGGTATGGTCTTCCAGTTTTCTGCGGGCATCGGACAGGCACACCGCAAGCTCATCCACCCCTTCGATCAAACCTTCGATCTCATCTTTTTGTTCCAGTTTCTGGATGATACCCTGTTCAGTTTCCCCGGAAAACCGGGTCTTGAAAATCCGGGACAGGTCCTGGAGGTTTTTCATTACCAGCCGGTCAAAAAACAGGCTGATCAGGCCGATGAACAAGAAAATGCCCAGCAGATACAGCATCAGGTACTGAAAGGTCAGTTCTTTGGCCGGGCTTTTGATCATGGCCACGGGAAAGCCGGCCACCACCACGCCGCTCACCTCATTAATCTGATAATGAAACCCGTTTTGATCTCCGTAAATATCAATGAGTTCGACCGGGGCGTCTTTGGGATCTCCATGACAGTTCATGCACGATGCCGTGAATACCACGGGCCGGGCCACCAGGCGGTATTCTTCACCTCCTACCAGGGTGGTGTTTTCCCAGACCCCGGCATTGGGGTGTTGTCTGAAAAATGTTATCAGGCCCGATTCAAAGCCATCCGGAACGGAAGACGGGTTTCTGGCGTTCTTTGCCACCCGGCGGTAGTGGTAATGGGATGCATCCTTCAGGTTGAGCCGGGTCATCACATCCCTGGATATATAGGAGGAAGACATGGCCTTGAGGATAAACCGCCCTTCAGGGAGCGCGGCAAACATCTCGGGCCGCAGTTCGGTCTTGACATAGTCCTGGACCGCGTCGGACTGGGCCAACAGCATCCTGGACCGCTGGCTGATCTCCGATTCCATGATGGAATTGATATGAAAATACATGATCAGGCTGATGCAGACACCTAAAGCCAGGACAAACATTACCAGGCCCATGATGAATTTGAGCCTGAGATTAATTACTTTGGACGGCATTTAAGGGCTCCTGTTGATATGTGAGAGCAAGGACCGCCGAAGGGAGGGGAACTAGAAAAACTGTTCGGTTTCCTGCCGCCGAATCCGGTCTGTCTGGGCTTCGATCTTTGAAATGGTCTGGCTGACCTCCGGGTTTTCTTTTTTCAGCTGGGGTGCCAGTGCTTTGTTCAAGGCTTTCTCAGTGTCCGACAGCTGGTTGATGAAAAACAGATAGTCTCCCTTTTTGCCGCTGTAGGCCGATCGAACCAGGGCGGGGTAGTCGTCCCCCCCGGCCCGGAGCAGCCGGTTATAATGGCCAAAAAGAACTGTCAGCAGATTTTTGTAACTCATTTTTGCCTTTTCCGGAAGGTCTGCCACTTCCGACAGGCCCTCTATATCGGGACTGCGGTTTTCTTCCAGGGCATCGACAGCTTCGTTGAGCATCCGTTTCCGGCTCATCAGCCAGTTGTCCATGAAAGTTTTACGCTGTTTTTTGTATTTTGAAAAATCCTGGAAATAAAAAATAAAAATAAACGGGATAAAGATCATCCATGCGGAGAGACTGGGTTTAGCCAGAATCCGACTGGCCAGCCGGGCAGCAAATCCCTGTTCATATGTCAGTATCATCTGTTTTTGTTCCATGGTTGCTTTGCCTGCTATTCCAGTATGTAGCGCCAGCCGATCCACAGAATGACAAAGCACCCCAGGACGCCGGCAAAAAACAAAGGGGTCAGGCCATAATCGTTGCGCTTCGAATGTTTGAATGAATCGGTCAGGTAATATTCCCCGTCATAGGAACCCACCGAGTCCTGGTACATATAGGCGGCGGAATCGATACCCCTTGCCTCAACCACCTGACCGATCTGTTTGTACACCGGAATACTGTTCTCGATAAACGGGCCGACCACCCATCCGAACAACCAGATGAGAAAGACACTGAACAGCAGCATGGCCCAGGGTTTTATTTTTTTTCTGATACCGAATGTCTGTGTTTTGGTATGTGACATGGTTGCCTCATTCAAGCCTGGTGTGGTCCTTCACCCGTCCGTTTGCGCCGGGACGGGTGAAGGAGGGGTTACTGTTTAATATTGTTTAAATGGTCGCCGTCAGTTCCGGGAAGACCACGTAGAACATAAGATAAGCCATCAACAGAGTCAAGACAAGATTGAGCGACTGGCCGGTTACATACAGAATAAACGGCTTGCCCCCCTTGAAGTGCTCTTTGAGTTCCCTGAAGTTGGTGGCCAGGCCGATGCTGACAAAAGAAAGGGTGAAAAACCATTTCCGGAACAGGTCTGATCCGCCCTTGATGGCTCCTTTGTCGATCATGGCACGGCCAAGCCCGTCCAGGTTGTCATTGAAACCTGAATAAATCAGGGAAAAGGTGATGGATGCCACAATAAACCCGATGACAAATTTGGGGAATCTGAACCAGATTTCATTCAGGCCGACTTTTGCGCCGGTTTCCGCCACCTCCACCCGTGTGGTGAAATAGAGGGCAACGAAAAAGGCGATGACGCCAATGAGCACGTTCTGGATCATTTTGATGGTGGCGGCGACGTACAACGCCTTCTCACCCAGAAATGCACCCGCTGCGGCCACTGCACCGGAAGCGTCTATGGTGCCGCCCATCCAGGCGCCGCCCAGGATCATCTGTTTGTCCACAGGGAAGGTGGCCTTGATGACGGCGGGCATGGCGATCATCATGATGGCGGTAAATACCAGGGAAAGCCCGACCGCCAGAGTCAGTTCCTCTTTTTTGGCCCGGCAGGCGGATGCCGCTGCAATGGCGGCGGAAACGCCGCAGACGGACATATCCGAACAGATAACGGCATTCAGGCGTTTGGAGGGCATGTTGATGATTTTCTGTCCAAACCAGTAGGTGGTCAGCCACACCGTGGGTGTGACCACCCAGGCCACAAAAATACCGGCAGTGCCGATGGTGATGATTTTTTCAAACAGGATTTTGGCGCCGAGCAGCACCAGTCCGGTCTTGATGTAGTATTCGGTCTGAATTGCCGGTTCCGCCCACTTGGGCGTGCCCACGGTGTTGGAGATGAGCATGCCGAGAAATATCGCCCAGGCCGCATACCCGATGCCATAGTGTTTCATGGTGGTCTGGTAACTGAAGAACCAGGCCAGAACCGTAATTCCGTATACAAATATAAAACCGATGGCGAATTTTTTAAAGGGCGTACCCATGATGGCCATGGGGATGCCGAAAAGAAAACAGAAAAACACACCCAGAAGGATCAGTTCTCCGATCTGGTTATAGGGGCTGACCTTGGTTTTCTTTTTGGCGTTACCGGCTGCGAGCTTGGCATCCCGCCATTTGTCAATGGCTTCAGATGCAGCGGCGTTCAGGGTCTTATCCTTGAATCCGGCAGCCTCGGCCCTGGCTTCTGCCGCTTCGGCCGCAGCAAAGGCCCGGGCCTCCGCCGCCTTTTTTTTCTCGTATGCTGCCATGGCCCCTGCGGCTTTGGCATCAGCCTTTTCCTTGCTCATGAAAAAGGCGTCCAGGGGGTTGTTGGACCAGGTATGGGTTTTATGGGTCAAATTGGCCAGCCATTTTCCAGCCGGTATCTTCCTGGCCTCTGCCTTTTTCTTGGCATCGGACAATTTATACCAGGCAATGGTCTTGATGGCAGAGGTCCTGCCGGCCTGCTCTCCGTATTTTTCCTGTGCCTGGGTAATGATGTCGCTCATTTTTGCGCTGTGGGGGAAGTAAATGAACATGGAGGCTATCAGGATAAAAAATCCGATCCAGATGGCCCACCAATCCTCTTTTTTCCACATTTCCGACCATTCCCACTTTCCCTGGTCGACAACCACGTCACTTTTATTTGCCATAATCATCCTCGCTTGGGTTAAAGGTTGACACAATACGCTGCAACTGTTTAACGTAACTATAGCAAGTAGTATACCGGCGCGGGTTATGGGCCAAAAAGCCCCTGTTGGCAAGGGTTGCAGGGATTTGGACTAACAGGTGGGTGTATCCTGTAGTTGGCAGGTGTGTATTCCTGGGTATA
>JAABTU010000218.1 GCA_011389715.1 Desulfotignum sp. | reverse complement strand
CCTCCTTATTCTTCGATACCAAGCTCTTTGAGAATTCTTTCCTTGGCCCCGGGATCTGATATGAGATCGTTCAGCTTTTTCTTAAATTCCGGGACATTGCCCAAGGGTCCTTTAACCGCCTTGAGGGCGTTGCGCAGCTCCACCAGTTTCTTTAGTTCCGGCACCTTTTCAACAATGGCATCCGGATTGAAATCCTTAAGGCTGTTGAAATCCAGGCTCACGGCCATGTCTTCGCCCGGCTCATCCGCCAGTCTGTTTTCCACAACCGTGTCCAGCTTGATGTTGTAAGAATTGAGGACATCATCAAAATTGTCCTTGTCCACGTTAAGGGCTTTTCTGTCTTCCACGGGCGTTTCGTCTGCCGCCCCGGTAAAATCACCCATTACCAAAACCTTTAACGGCAGTTCCACCTCTTCCTTTGCGTCGCCGGTTGCTGGTTTGTAGGTAATGTTAACCCTTTCCTTTGGCGCAACTGATGCTTCTTTACCCATTGCATACCTCCTTTAGGTGTTATTATAGTCAAACAAGCTTTAGTGCGGTTACAGGGTCCAGTATGGAGACTTTGCCGATAATCGACTGAATCTTGTCTTCATGCTGGTCGGTTTTCTGGAGCCGCAGGCCGGTCAGGGCCATGGAAAACGCCTCAATGGCATAATCCGGCTCCCATTTTTCCAGATTGTAGGTTTCTATGGCAGCCAGGATATCATCGATATACGAGGATGCGATCCGGATCTGTTTGGCATTGATCAGCAACCGGCAGACCGCCAACTTCCACAAAAATTTTTCCCGCTCCGACGGGGCGGCCGTTATCGGCTCCATGAGCATACCAAGGGCGGCATCCATTTTTTTTTCCTTGACCAGGGACGTGGCTTCTGCCATTTTTTCACCGATCTTCTGCTTGACCGCGTCCGCGGAGGCGCCGCCCCCATCAGCCGGACTGCAGGACGGGGCAATCTGCTTGAGCCATTCCTGGGTCTCAAAATCCGCAAACGGGGTCCCGTCAGAAAAGCTCAAGCTTTCAATACCGTTCATCCGCGCGGCAAACTGGGACACTTCCAAACCGATGATCTCGCTGACCCGGGCATGGCCCAGCTGCGCCATACCGTCTGCCACGTATCTGCTCATATCCAGCCAGAACAGGTGCTCCCGAACTTGTGATTCACAGGTATCCACCAGCCCTTCCCATTGTCCGTTGGCCGCAAGCCCCTGAATCGACTCGATGATCTGGCTGTCCGGGGGCGGTATGAGCGTTTTCCCGCCGGTGGCCGTGGGCAGGTCTGTCAGAGGCGTCCATGCCACGATTCTGTTCAGCCGGTAGGGAACCGGGTCATAATTATTCAACTTCCGCAGGCTGCCGGCGACTTTTCCAAGATAATCAAGTCCCTGCTTGAGAATGACGGCAGCGTCTGCATCCCCGTCAATGGCCGGGGCTGCCGAAGGGGCTGCAGTGGCCCGGGGGGCTGACGTAGCACTTGCGGCTGCCGGTGTCGGGGCATCTCCGGCCCGGGCACGCGCGGCTTCCGGTGCAGGCGGTTTTTCTTCTTTCTCCAGAACAGCAGACTTGATCCGGTTGATCAGGGGACGGAGAAGGGGGGCGTCTTCCATGTTGTCCGCCAGAAATGCATCCAGTGCTGTCAAATCGGCAATTAACGCATCCCGTTTTTTCTTTTCCCAGGTGACCGCATCGGTTGTACCTATAAATTCGGAAACCCTTTCCTCCCACCAGACAATGATGCCCCGCCTGCCTTTCATCCGTTTTTTGGGAGGAAACATGGTATCCCAAAAATTTTCCACAAGTGTCCTTAACATACTGACACCCTGGCAAAACCCCTCCATTCCCCTTGTTTTTACCAGGGCATAACACAAATAGGATGCCACCTGAAGATGCTTTGATTCTTTTTCCAGAATCCCGGCTGCCAGAACAATTACATTATTCCAGTCAATTGCCTCGCTGGCAGAAGGCGACCCAAGTTTTGCAATTTCACTGGAAAGGGATTCAAAGCTGACTTCGTACCGGACATCCTTTCCTGCCGGTGCTTCATCTGATATGGGGGTAATGCCAAGATGGGAAATGTCCATACATCTTTCCTATTTAATTTCCTTGATTATGGCTGCAAATTTTCGGATCCACGGAGAATTGGCTCTGGCAGTCTCCGGCAATTGCGCCAAAGCCCTGCCTGCTTCACTATGTGATCCAAAAGATCCGTAAATCAGATTGTACTGTTCCTGGCCATTGATAATGCTTCTATATACAGCACCGGATTCATCCAGATTATTTTTTTTGGCAAAAGTGATGACCTTATCCCTGAAAGGTCCCAACAGCACATGTATAGTATAGCGGTCCGTATCCTGTAAAAAAATCCATTCTTTGGTACCGACACCTTGGATTCCAAGCGGGACTTCTGCCGGTTCCGACGAACCAGTGCCGATCTGACTAACGGCAACTGATGTGTCCTGTTCGGCATGTTTTTTTATAAAAGCACTGTCAGATATTTTTAAACCTCTGTTTTCCAGCAGGGGCAAATCACCTTTAAATCCATATGCAATGGTAATTTCCGTGATGCCCAGTTTCAACAATGCATCTTTTTGCTCTGGAAACTCATCCATTGTAAATGTTTTTGATTTGTACCCAAAATCTGCAGCAAATTCTAAAAATCCCTTGTATTCTTTTACCACAGCCAATTGTGGAAAATGGATAATCAGTATCACTTTTCCGCAGGTATCTGGTTTCCAGTCAAAATCGACTGAATTGGGATAATTGTTGTTTTCAAACCGGACAACCTGATCCTGGCAGTCCATCCAGAAAATACCGGATACCGGTTTTACCGATGCCTCAGCATTTGTGCCCATGGGAACCGCATCCAGGGTCACACGATAGCTGTCTTTAAGGCCTGACATATCCATCTTTGGCTCTGTGGAATCAGGCTCTGGCATCTGCTGTTTTTTCAGGGGATATGTCCCGCTTTTTTGCTTCACTGTTGTAAAAATGATATCCGGAATCTCAGGGGGACGTCGGTTCAAAAAATGTAACACTGGTTCAATGCCCTGGATCTGAAAAGAAACATTGATATCTGTAACATTGTTGTTAGTCAGGTATCCGGTTGCAGCTGGAAAATCAGTCACATCAAACCGTTTGCTGCCGTCAGAAAAATCCGACAAAAACTTTGCAAACCCCAGTTTTCCAGGATATGATTTTTCCACCGCCATATCCTGGAATACCACTTCCAATGTCGCATCTCCACAAGTGGCAGGTTTCCAGATAAACTTTTCCGTTTCAAGAAAATTGTTGTTAACCAGCTTGGTTTTTTTGTCTGCACAATCCAGAACAAGGGAACTTGAATGTGGGCGGATCATAGCCGCTTTGTTCATTTCAATGGGCGATGTCTGGATGGTTACCGCATATTCATCCTGGTGTTCAAGGGAAAGTTTTTCTCCTTTGCTGAGCAGAGTAAAAAATGCATTGTTAAACGGCAATGTCAGTCCAAATGCTTTTTTTGATAAAAAACCTATTCTGGATTGCTCAATAAAAGGGGCAGCCTCTTCATTTACAAATTTCCATATGATGCCGGCAGTTCGGTCAAACATGATGGCATAATAGTTATCCGGATCAATACCAGAGGCAGCGCCCAGCACCATTTCTTCCCATTTTTTCTGTAAATAGGCAACGCTGTTGTGGATGCCGTATATGCCCATGAAATCAAAGGGGCCTGTTATCAGATTCAATACCACCGGAGATGTCTGGTTTTGTTTCAAAAAAGCTTTGAGGTTCACCAGATTATCATAGGTCAGGCTATAAGGTTCCTTTTGTTTTTCCGGATCAGACAGGGCTTTAAAATAATCTGAAAACATGTGAAAGCATTTTTCATTATATGCAGTTGCAGCGGTAAGTGTTTTCAGGCTGCTGACATATTCATTCCATATATCGGCAAACTTGAGATTGTATTCAAGGTCGGCGGTCTGATTCAGGTCAATAGCCGTGTGGGTTTCGTTTTCCCGGGCTTTGTGCATTTTATCCGTGAGTTTTTCTTTGGCAATGGAAAGTCTGGCCGCCCATGATCCTTTTTCTTTTTTAATTTCCGTTTCCGCCAGAGACTGCACTTTTTTCAGACGTACCACAGCTTCAGCCCACAGGGGGATGTCATGGGGCTGATCTTTCATCCATTCAATTTCATCTGCCATTTTGGCCAGCAACAGAAAATAGGGATTTTGTTCACCAGCCATCAATGTACCAAGATCTGTCCAGTTATCCACCAGAGATTTCCATGTTAC
>JAABTU010000217.1 GCA_011389715.1 Desulfotignum sp. | reverse complement strand
GGTCGCTGTAGCGGGTTTTCACCTCGGACAAAAGGCGGCGCATCTGCTCGGAGGAGAGCAGTTCCGAAGGGTTGGGGGGGATGCTCCCGCTGGGAAGTATGGTCAGTTTTTCCAGAAAGGTTTTCACAAGCAGTGATGACAGGGGCCGTGCCTGAGACAGATACTCGCTCAATCCGGGCGGGTTGTTGAGGCCGAACACTTTATGAACATTCGGGGAGCGCAGATCGCAGTCCATGAGCAGCACATATTCATCGATGTTCTGGGCAATGGTGGCGGCAAGGTTTGCCGCAACAAAGGTTTTGCCTTCCCCGGGGGAGGCGGAGGTCACCATGATGTTTTTCGGGGGGAGCCCTTTTTCCGGGAACAGGATATTGTTTTTGAGCATCCTGAACTGTTCGGATTCAATGGAGTGGGGGGTGAACACGGTGACAAGAGATTTGTGGATATTGTCCGGAATCACCAGGTCCGGATCATCAAAAAATTTCCGGGAAGCAGCGGGGGAAGGCCTGTCCGGGGTTTTCTTCTGCCCCTGTTCCTGGTTATGGTCCTCCCGGTCCTGTTCCTGGTCCCGGGCGCTGCCAGCCGGGTTTTTCAGGGCCGCATTTTCCCGGCCGCTTTTCCCGGACGGCAGGGGGCCGTGATTGACTGGTGCGGTCTCCTCCTCAGCCGGGGGGATGTTCCGCTGCTGCGCTGTTTCAGGATTTGCGGTATTGGATTTTTCCAGTGCCTGGTAAATTTTGCCCAATCTGTCACTCCGAAAATTATATGTTTAATGTGGTTTTGATAAAATTAATGGTCCGGTCCAGCCCTTTCAAGTTGAGGATGGTAAAAAAGCCCAAGAACATGACCACATAAAGGCTCACGCAGGTGAACAGGGTCCATTCCAAAGCTTTTTTACTTTTCTGGCCGGGTTCTTTCAAGGGAGGTATCCGTGCCAGCAGGGTCAGCCCGAGATCTTTTTCAATGACATCTTCGCTGCGGATGGTGTTGTCAAAAAACTCCAGGAGAAAAACAATGCCTGCACCCGCCCCCAGTCCTGCGGCAAGGGACAAAAGAAACAGCATCTTGACATTGGGGGAGATGGGTTTTTCCGGCAGCCGTGCATGGTCCAGAATTCTGAACTGCTCGCCTTTTTGCTTTTTTTCCATGTTCACGGACAGTTCTGCTTCCAGTTTTCTGTCCAGAAGAGAACTATAGACATCCTGGATATTGGAATAATCCCTTTTCAGAGCCTGCAGTTCCAGCTCTCTTTTGGGGGTATCTTCCACCCGCTGCTGATACATCTGCATCTGCTCTTCCAGCTTGGCGATGTCGGATACCAGTTTGCTGATTTCGGTCTGTACCTGTTTGAGCTGGGCTTCCTGCTGCATGGCTGCAAAGTTGGGCATGGCAGGGGGTGCATTGTCCATTTCTTCTGATGCCGCTATATCCTCTGATGTTTCAAAGGGAAATTCCTCTGTACCAGGATCAGCTGCCAGCTCTGCTTCAGCTTCAGCCGCACTCTCCTGTTTTCTGGCAATGGCGGCTTCCAGTTTTTCTATGGTTTTTTCAAGGCGCAGCACATCCGGGTGTTTTTCCGTATATCTGAGCAACAGCGATTCATACTGCTGTCTGGCAGAGTCCAGTTTCTGTTCCTCTTCTGATGCGGCAAAGGTTTCCCCTTCATCAAATTCATCAAAGGCAAACATGTCATCAAAACTCTGGGATGCCATCTCTTTGGACTGGGCGATCTGGGTCTGCAGCAGGCTCAAGGCATTTCTGGCCTGCTGGAGCATGGCCTGTTTGCTGGAAATCTGCTGGTAAATTCTGTCCAAAGTTCTCAGGTTTGCATCAAGTTCATCCGGCAGTCCCCCGAGGTATTTGGCCCGGTAGGCAGACAGGCGCTGTTCTCTTTCCTCCAGGCGCGTCTGGGTTTTTTCCAGCTCGGATTCCAGAAATTCACTGGTGCCGATAGCCTGGGCTTCCCTGACCTTGAGGTTTTCATCCATGAAGTAACTGGCCAGGGTGTTGGCTATCCGCATGACCCGCTGGGGTTCGGATCCGGTAAAGCCAATGGAAAAGGCTTCCGCCCCGCCCCTGGTTCTTTCGATGCGCACATTCACACGCCTGCGCATACTGGCAACCTTGTCTTCCAGGTACATGTTGGGAGAGTCTTCAAACAGGCCGAACTGGTCAATGATTTTTTCAATGTTGCTGCGGCTGAGGATCTGCTGGGATATAGTGCTGATTCTTTCATTTATACTGGAAGTGACAACCGACCGGACATAACTTGTGGGAACCCGCTGTGGTTGCACCAGGATCATGGTAGAGGCTTCATAGGTCTTGCTGGCGGTGAGTGTGTGGAATAAACCCACGGTCAGGGTGATGCACAACGGGATGATAATCAGCCATTTTCTCCTGATAAGAATGTCGATTATCTGGTCCGGCTTGATCGGCAACTGGGATTGAAACGGTTCTGCCATGGTATTTCCCAAAAAGTTCTACTAAAAGTTGTAAATGGTCAGTTCTTAATTCTTAATGAAACCTTAAATCAGCCATTCTTTATTAAAAGCTTTTCTTTGTCAATACAAAATCCGGAAACCGGCTTGTGGAAAACCGGTTCAGGCTTGTGTTATTGGCGTTATCTACCAGCGCCTTTGTGACCCAATGACGGCACAGATGATGCCATTAACGCAAGCCTTACCCCTCACACGGACTCTCACAATTCTAAAAAACATGATCATATTCCCCTGGTCAACCATGGAGCCTTTTCAAGCTTCGGCCTTCAGGCCAGGTTGGTTGATTGCGTTTCTGGGGTTTCCAGGTGCAAGTTTCCGCATTACAGGTAACATTTCCTGGACTGCAGGTATATGGACAGCAAATTTTGTGCCATCGATCTGTTGCAGCGGTTTTACAGCACGGTACCGCTGCAACAGGATTGAACCGGTTCATTTTTACGGCAGGGTGTCTGTATACAGAGAATGGCGTTTTAACAGGCAGTACAGGTGTCTCGGGAATTACAGGTGCTGCAGAATATGGTGCAGGACAATTTTTGTCATGTGTATGACAAAAAAACGGCTATTTTATACCCGCCCGTATACAGGGCAGTGGTTTTGAAAGAATCTGGTCAAGGGGTTCCGGGGACCGGGATGTATCCAGCGGGCAGGTAGGGGGGTTTTAGCTGTTAGTGCCTTACTCCTCAGTTTCTTTTAAAAAAATAAGAAAATGAGGAGGGACAAATGGGGTGCGGGTTTCCCGCGTTAGCTTTTAGCCGGTAGTAAGCAGCAGGGGAAAATTTGTAGTTGTTTATATGAAAGCCATCAGCCATCAGCCATCAGTACTCAGCTAACAGCTAACAGCTAAAAGCTAAAAGCTAACAGCTTTCATACTTTGTTGTGCCCGTCAGGGCATGGCTCTCATTGAAGGCTCTCATATAAATGAGATAATCACTAATAAATATCAACATAATAAATATCAACATAATAAATATCAACATAATAAATATCAACATAATAAATATCAACATAATAAAGTGCGCCGATATAAAGCAAAATTGTGAAAATTAATACATGGTTTTGTGAAAAAAATGTTACGATTTAAGGATAAAAAGGTAACAGCTCGGGCAGACATTTTTCAGAACACAGCGATCTGCCGGAATTTTCTCTCAGTTGCTGCAGGCGGCAAAATTGACAATATCCATGGTATCGTCTTTGAGGGTCAATGCGTAAATGCCTTTACGGGTCAGATACGTCACCAGGCCGGCATCAAGATAAAGAGATGAGAACACCGGGCAGATCCTGAATCCTTCATATTCGGGAAAATAGTCAAAGAGTTCATTGGATTGAATAAATTGTGCAAACCGATCGATATCCCTTGTTTCCGGAGAGGATTTGGTTTCATTGAGAATAAAAATGCCTTCGCACACGGCAATGACATCGAACTCTCTTCTTTTTGCCTTGTTTTTACAGCTTTTCTTTCTGACCCTGACAGCAATGTAATCCAGGTCCGGGCATCCGAAATAGGTTTTTGCGATTCTTGGAATATTGGGGGCCACCATATCTTCAACAACCGTGCCCAGTTTATTTGCCAAATCCCCCCACTGCCGGTTCATGCTGATAATCTGCTGTTTTGACCAGTTTTTATATTCCTGCATTTCATCCTTGAATCCCTGCATTTCATCCTTGAATCCCCGCATTTCATCTTTGAATCCCTGCATTTCATCCTTGAATTCCCGCATCTCGTCCTTGAATTCCCGCATTTCATCCTTGAATTCCAGCATTTCATCCTTGAATTCCCGCATCTCGTCCTTGAA
>JAABTU010000216.1 GCA_011389715.1 Desulfotignum sp. | reverse complement strand
TATGCTACCGGTGCTTTTTGTTGGCAGGCGAAAGGCATACTGTCAGCGGTTGTGGGGGTTAATGTCGCATTGTTGGTGTTTTCACTGGTTTTTGTCAATATACGCAAAACCGCCAAAATGCAGAAAATGTCACCAGGAAGAAAATGACTTCAGGAGGATGGGCGTGTAACATGGGCAGCATTCCCCTTAAGTGGCGGATCTATTCTTTTTTCCATTTATGGTATGGCAGAACAGTCATGCTGGGCAGGAACGGCAAAACAAAGGTTTTTTGCATCGGGTTGAATAAAACCGGCACCACCTCATGGGCCCAGGCCATGGTTGATCTGGGGTATCGGGTGGGTAACGAACGGGCCGCGGAAATTTTTCTGGATGACTGGGCCCAGAAAAAATATTTTTGTATTTTGCGTTTCTGTGACTGTGCCCAGGCTTTCCAGGATGTACCCTTCAGCCTGCCGGGGATGTATGTCAAGCTGCACCAGCGGTTTCCCGACAGCCGGTTTGTGCTTACCATCCGGGATTGTGCACAGCAATGGTACCAGTCGGTGACCCGGTTCCATGCCAAGACCTGGTCTGATGAAGGCCATTGCCCGCCCACGCGCCGGGACCTGGAAAATGCGCAATATATCTATAAAGGCTGGCCGGCCGCATTCTGCCGGCAGGTGTTTCAGACGCCGCCGGAAGATCCATACAACCGGGATATCCTGCTGAAATGTTACAGGGATCATGCAGAACACGCAGGTGCGTATTTTTCAAAATATCCAGGATCATTTTTGCAGGTCAATGTGGGAGCACCAGGGGCATTACAAAAGATGTGTGCGTTTCTCGGCAGGCCATATGCAGGGGGAAAATTTCCATGGAAAAACAGAATGCCAAAATAATTCGGATACCATGCAGAACCCAATAAGCACAGACAAAGCATTTACGCCCTGTGTGAGTGTGTGGGTCATTACATACAATCATGCCGGATACATCGGTCAGTGCCTGGACAGCATCCTGATGCAGAAAACCGATTTTACATTTGAAATCTGTCTGGGAGAGGATGATTCCAGTGATGGCACCCGCGAGATCTGTCAGGCGTATGCGAAAAAATATCCAGACATCATCCGTCTTTTTCTCAGGAACAGAAACGATCCTGGCCGGCAGGGGTGTGAAGGGGTGTGGCAGTTCAATTTTATTGAAACCTTCAGGGCCTGCCGGGGAAAATATATTGCCATGTGTGACGGGGATGATTACTGGACAGATCCAATGAAACTCCAGAAACAGGTGGATTTTCTGGAACGGCATCCAGACTGTTCCGGGTGTTTTCATAAAATTTCCACAGTGGATGAAACCGGGCAGATCCTTGCCCCGGATATGGGGTACCCGCCCAGACGGCAGGATAGATATACCCTGGATTATCTGCTGCAGTACAGCAATTTTTCTCCCATGTTCAGTGTGGTGTTCAGGAACCATCCGGATGCAGCACCCGACTGGATAAAAAAAGCACCGTTTGGAGACATGATCGTTCATGCAGGAAACCTGCGCCATGGCGATTACGGGTTTATCGACCAGGTTATGGGCAGTTATCGGATCCACTCAGGCGGTCTTGCCAGCGGGGCTTCCCGGCTGAAAAATGTCAGGGTCACCCTGGATGTTTACCAGATGATGGGCAGGCATTACGGCCTGACCCGCAGACCTGCTTTTCACAAAGGCATGCGGGCGTTACAATTTTCATATCTGGCGGAATGGCTGATGCACAAAATTTTGCCGGACACTATGAAAGAACTGTTTGACAAGGATTATGGCGTAAAAATACGCGCTTTTATCCGCAACCGCTTCTTTTGATGAATTTTTTCAGGGTGCCGCAGAAACAAACCAGACAAAAGACGGCAGTTAGTCCATTTACAAAAACAACAGAATGAAAGAACAGAATAAAGGTTACAGAAAATAACAGCATGAAGGTATTACATCTTTTAAAAACATCCCATGGTGCCTCCTGGGCCCTGCGCCAGATGAGAGAGCTGGTGAAACTGGATGTTGATGTGCATGTGGTGCTGCCGGCATATGCGGCAAATGCGTCAAAGTACAGCGATGCAGGCGTGCAGGTCCACATTGCGGATATGGATCTGTCACCAGGGTCTGTGTTCACCCTTGCTTTTCAAATATGGCAGTTTAAAAAACTATTGAAAAAAATTTGCCCGGACCTGGTGCACTCCCATTTTTATGCATCAACCCTGCTGATGCGCCTGGCAATGCGCAGTTCCCCGATTCCCAGAATATTCCAGGTGCCGGGCCCCCTGCACCTGGAACATCTGTTTTTCAGGACCTTGGAGATGCTGCTTGCAGACAAAAATGATCACTGGGTGGCATCCTGCGAATGGACAAGGACAACATACCAGTCCCTGCTGCCGGATAAAAAAAAGGTGTTTCTATCTTATTACGGTACTGACACAGATGATTTTGTAAAGGAAAACAGGGCATGTATCCAAGATGAGCTGGGAATTTCAGTAAAAACAAAACTCATCGGTATGGTTGCCTATATGTATCCGCCCAAGCGGTACCTGGGACAAAAAAGGGGACTCAAGGGGCACGAAGATCTTGTTGATGCTGTTTCCATTCTGGTTGATCAGGGGTATGATGTGGCCCTGGTTTTTGTCGGCGGTGCCTGGGCAGGGGCAACCGCTTATGAAAACAAGGTGGTTGCATACGGCAAAAAAAAACTGGGTGACAGGGTATTTTTTCTGGGAACCCGCAGTGATGTGACCAGATTATATTCCGGTTTTGATATGGCGGTGCATCCTTCGCATTCAGAAAATGTCGGGGGTGCGGTGGAGTCCCTTTTGATGAAAATACCCACAATAACAACCAATGTCGGTGGTTTCCCGGACCTGATCAAACACAGACAGACCGGGCTGCTGGCAAAGGCCAAAAATCCCCGAGATCTGGCCCAAAAGATGATCTGTTACCTGGAAAACCCCGGCCTGGCGGAAAAAAACAGCTGCAGAGGATATGCATATACCAGGCAGTTGTTTGATGTAAAAAGAACGGCAGGGGAAATAAAAAAGATCTATGAAAAAATTCTTCTGAAGGAATGAAATCCATGAAACATATTCTTCTCACCGGCGGGTGCGGGTTTATTGGAACCAATTTTATCCAGCATGTGCATAAAAACAAACCTGACTAGTATGTTTTCAATCTGGATGCCCTGACCTATGCGGGCAATCCCGCCAACCACAGCCATCTGGAAGATGATCCCAGGCATACCTTTATTCACGGCAACATCTGCGATGCTGATCTGTTGATATGCCTGTTTGAGACCCACGGGTTTGACGGGATGTTCCATTTTGAGGCGGAATCCCATGTGGACCGCTCCATTGCCGGACCCGAGGTGTTTTTGCACACCAATGTGACAGGGACTTTCCGGCTGCTGGAAGCCAACCTTGCCCATGTCAGAAAAAATACCGGCAGGGAATTCAGGTTTGTTCATGTGACAACGGATGAGTTTTACGGCAGCCTGGGGGAATGATCCCGCCTTTACCGAAACAATCCCCTTTGATCCCTCCAGTCCGTATTCTGCATCCAAGGCCGCATCAGACCATTTTGTCAAAGCCTGGGATAAAACATTCGGCCTGCCGGTGGTGGTGACCAACTGCTCCAATAATTACGGGCCCTTTCAGTTTCCGGAGAAACTGATCCCTTTGATGATCCTCAATATCCTGGACAAAAAGCCCCTGCCGGTATACGGAAAAGGGCAGAACATCCGGGACTGGCTGTATGTGCCAGACCATTGCGATGCCTTGGTGCGGGCTTTTGAAAAAGGGGCGGCTGGCCATTCCTTTGAGCAGGCCCTGTCCGCCACCATCGACTGGTACCTGGAAAATATGGACTGGGTGAGGTCCTTACAGGCCGGAAGCCTAGCTGGAATGGATCAAAACCTATTACGGCACGGCACCATAAAAAAGATGTGTGGATTTTTTATTTTTTGCCTTGCATTTTTCAAAATTCTATATTAGGTCTAACATCATATCGATTCCTGGAAATTTAGTGATCCCGGTTTCTGTCTTTATCAACTGCGCAATATCTTAATATTGTTTTTTTATCGACGCTGTTTTTTCTGTCATATCTCTGCCTCTCTTTTTTCGGTCTGGATCTCCTGTTCATCAAAACATCACGGAATCGTCAGGGAGTCAGGGACACCCCCCGTTTGTTTTCTATGAGGAAAAGTTAACAGGTAAATCAGAAAAGGAGACCAATCACATGAAAAGAAAAAAGAAATTTGTAAAAATTGTTTTGATCGTTTTGCTGATGCTGGGTTTCATGGTACCTGCC
>JAABTU010000215.1 GCA_011389715.1 Desulfotignum sp. | reverse complement strand
GGCCGTGAATATTTTTTTGCCGAAAAGCCGCCATCCGATCTCATAAAAAACCCTTCTTGCCAGTCTTTGACCTCTTTTTTTGCCGACAAACAAGGCGGCCGGCACAACCGCCATGTTTCTTATCAGTTCAAGCCCTCTACCCGCGTGATGAGAACGAACCGCATCATCCAGACAATGCCGGAGCGGTCCGTCAATTCCCCCCCCCCCCCTTGACCGATTCGGCTGACAAGCCTGCCAGAACTTCTTCAAACCGGTGGTGATAGAGATGCTCCTTTTTTGTCCGCTCAAACCCTTTTCGGGTAATTCGATCCCGGTCATCCGGATTCTGCAGGTAATAATGTATTTTTTCAGCCATTTTATGAATTGAGTCAGCCACTTCAACTTCCTCTCCAGGCTGATAATAGGAGATTATCCCTTCCACGGCCTCGGTCATCAGAAATCCACCTGCTCCGGGCACCTCAAAAATACGTGCTTTCAACTGATCAGTCCCTTTGGAATTACAAAAATTCAGTGAAACCTGTGCGTTGCGGATAATCTGAGGAATGCAGTTGCCTGCCACTGGTCCGGATTCCCAGCCATACCCGAATGTCTGCACCTCAATTCCCATTCTTTTCAGCTGCCTGATCTTGTGTTTCCGATCTCCATGGGCAGCACCGACAAACACAACCGGGTACCGGCATTGAGATGCCGATTTCGGCGCATGCAATGTAGAGACGTCTGCGGCCCATTGGGACAGCATCACCTGTGAGATGCCATCGCGTTGATACTGCGGCAGTATATGCGGGTAGGTGGTCACTACCCGGTCATAGGCATAAGCGATGTGCCTGCTTACCTCCCTGTATTTCCACGAATCATCCGTGCACCAGAGAACTGTTTTAACACAGGTTTGATTTTGAATCACCCCCAGTGTCTCCAGCCAGATCTCATACAGCAGCGGCACACAGAACATTATATCCGGAGAATGAGCCTCAACACTGTCCAGCAGGGCCTGGTTCAATTCAGCAAAATTTTTATACGTGGTACGATCCCAGGAATCAAAATGGACCACCTCATGCCCCAGTGCTTTAAATCCCGGTATAAAATTTCTGAACTCATACCCCTCACCCCGGGAAGGGTTACCATAATCATATTTGCCGAAAACACACAAAATCTTCATAATCAGGTTATCCGACAAACCGGATGTAGACGTCACCGAAAAACGATTCGTTCCGGTAACTGCCAAGACGTGCAATCATGTCACTGGCATCTACCCAGTCATTGAGCATCATCTCCATGGATTCATTCATTGACCAGTTACACTGTACATTACCCAGCCCGGACAAATGATTGATACAATTGATAGTTGAATCCACAAATTCCGGGGTGAACTCCAAAGACAGCAGTTTGACCGGGCTGGACAATCCCTTGAGGACTTCATATTCATACCCTTCCACATCGATTTTGATAAAATCAGGAATTCCATGAGTGTTGATCAGATTGTCAAGGGTGGTAATCATCACCGTCTGCGTGGCATTCCAGGAGGATCCAGAGAACCGGCCGGTTTTTTTGACCTGCGCCACCCATGATTCCGACAGCGAGGACAACGTGTGTTCTGATGCAATCATCATTTCCCGAACCCCTTCCTCTTCGCCCAAAGCGTTATGGACCAGTGTCACCTGTGCATCTTTGCCATAGTGTTTTTCAAGCACATTCATACAGGTGTTCTGGGGTTCTACCGCAACCACGGTTGCCCCCAGTTTCAAAAAGACCTTGGTTCTGTTTCCGATATTGGCACCAATATCAAAGCACAGCATCCCTGGCATGATAAAATCGGAATAAAACAACCATTTTTTTTGATCTTCCCGGGTCCAGTTTCTTATTCGCATTTCCTGGGACAAAATTTGATACGTCTTATAAATTGTTGTTTTTCTGACCCACTTTTTAACATGATTCATCTGTTCATACCATTGCCTGAAAGATATTTATTCTTTTTTTCAAAAGAAAAAAGGCCCAACCCACAGGTCAATTGCCCGGTATCTTCCGGATGACCGGTTTCAACCAGCTTGCCTTGATCATCCACCCAGGCAAAATCAACCAGCAACATGCCGGCCATTTTTTCGACAATATCCATTGCATTGAACACATAGCACCCGTTGAAAAACACGCCCGGGTTTCCAACGGGCACGGAAAGATACAGTTTTCCTCCCGGCGCCATAACGCGTTCAAGTTCAGCCAGCGCCTGCCAGCAACCGTTCACATTAATTTTATCACCATACCTGCCCAGTCCGATATGTTCCACCACATGAAGGCATGACATGGAAAACAAGCTGTTATCGGCAAGCGGCAGACACAAAATATCTCCGGACACCTTTGTCAAAGCCGGCAGCGATAACTTCGGAGGCCGGTATTCCACCTGAATCACATCGGTCATCGCGCACAACTGGGCCACAAATGATACATTGGAAGAGATATCGATATGTGGCTGCTGATAAGTTTTGTTTTTCACAATCTGAGCGCCTGTCCAGTAAGCCTGGCAGATGTAATGGGGGTCAAATGTGCTGTGGGTGGTTTTTTCAAATAAAATGGGCATGATCCTCAAGGGGTAGGAATTCTTATATTGATTTGCAAACCGATAATAATCTTTCGCATACCAGTACAACTCCCTGAAAAGGAACGGCAGGTTACGGGGATCTGCCGTTTCTTTAACATTTTTCAATATGGCCGACAAAAACAGTTTCATTTTTTACGGGTCTTTTTTTTTGCCGTAACATGATAACCGGAACAAAGTGTATTGATGGCGGTGGTTTCCGGGTTTCGCTGTTTAATATAATGAAAGACAAATCCGGGAAAAAGACAAATCCAGGCAAAGCCTCCCCCATTGCGCATGGATCGGAACGTTTCTACCATCAGCCATTCATGATAGCTGCCCACTGGTTCTATCTGAATATTATCGAATCCATACTGGCTGAGAACCAGATCCAGATATCGGTCACTGAACCCGCTGAAATAAAAAAATGGATCCATATGGCGCAGACAATTGGACGGAACCGTCAATACAAGATTGCCTCCCGGAACAAGCAGCCTTGAAAACTCTTTAATGGTTTTTTCGGGATACGGAATATGTTCAAACACCTCTGAGCACAATATGATATCAAAAAAACCGCCTGTTTCATCAATTTCCCAGATATTGCCGGTATAATCCAGGGGACCGTATTCATAGTCGGTATCGAACCCTGCCAGTGACGGCTTTTCATCGGTTGAAAATTCACCCAGATCCTGGGCATAGTAGGACAAATGACGGCAATACCGCCGATACTGCTGATTGCCGCACCCGGCATCCAGAATTTTTTTTCCTGGAGAAAATGCCGACAATCTGGTTTTTATCCATTCCTTCCGCCTGTATTCATTGTCTACAAGACGTCTCAAGCGATTCCGCATATCAGTAAACATCCGACATTCCCAATTTACGAATCAATGAAAATGAAACCATGAAAGACCACAGGGCATATATGGCACCTGCCGCACCAATGGACCACACCACCCCGGAAACACCATACATTGAAGAAAAAACAAAAGACATCAGGGTCACCAGAACGCCGCTGATGATAATGGGTCCAACATATAATCCCGGTCTATTGGCCAGCAGCCCGAATCCGGCAAACATCTGACCCAGATAATACAGGGCCCAGGCCACTGTCAACCAGGGCAGATACGTTGAATATCCCGTGAACTGGTCATTGCTGATCAACAACACCGCCTGTTCATGAAAAAAAAAATACAATAGAATCAATGCTGCCGCACCAATAAAAAAAAAGCCGGTCATTGCCGATATGATCCTGGTGGCTGACCTGAAATCTGTTCCTGAGACACGGCCCCCGGCTTTCTGGTATGCAATGGGGATAAAAAAAGTGCTCAAAAAACTGGAACCGGCAACCAGCGGATATACAGCCAGTTGGGAAATGACAAAAAAAGCGCCCACCACATCCGTACCATGAAATGATTGAATGGCCCACCGATCGCAGGATTGATGCATCCACCCAAAAATCCCCCAGATATAAAACGGCCAGATAAATGCAGACAACTCATTTTTCAAACGATGGGTGCCGGCGATTCTATTTTCCGGACGATCCTGTGCCGCAGAGTTTACCAATTTCTTGAATTGATTCTCACAGACAATCACCACCACGCACAAACTGATTGTATAGCCGGCCAGAATCAGGACCGCATCGGCGATAAACAGATAAACCAGGAGCACACCGGCCAGGGGCTTGGCAAACGCGGCACAGGTATTGATCAATGCAACCCGTTTTCTCTCCCTTGCGGCCATGAGAATCGAAAGCCGGACACCAGCCC
>JAABTU010000214.1 GCA_011389715.1 Desulfotignum sp. | reverse complement strand
CACCGCACCGCAATGGTGGACACCCGGTCCCATCTGTCCTGTTCCCGCCGTATAACAGGAACAGGGCCGGCACCTGTATCAATGAAATGGTCCACATAGCGGCACAATGCATATCCGGGTATGTCATGAGCGGCCAGGGGGCGGGTATCTTCCTGCCCGCATGCCGAACCGGGCATTTTCATGGCCGGCATGAGCTGTACATTGGTGCTTGACAGGCCGGGACCTTTTTTTTGAAAAGGATCGCGGTCCTGGTTTTTTTGCTTCTTGTCCATTGGGGATGTTTCCATGCTTTTTTCCGGTTTGTCTATTCCAAATTTTCTATAAGGTGTTCACATATTGCTTGAACTGTTCCAATACGGTTTTATCCACGCAAAAATAGGTTTTGGGCCCTTCCACCTCTCCGCAGACAATGCCCGATTCCTTCAGAATCTTCAAATGCTGGCTGATGGTGGACTGGGAATAGGGAAAAATGCCCACGATCTCTCCGCAGATACAGGTATCGATCTCAATCAGGTGCCGGACGATTTTGATCCGGGTGGGATGCCCCAGTGCCTTGAATATTTTTGCAAGCTGTTCAAGATTCATCAACAGAAAGCCTTTTATCGTTAATCGGCTTTTAACGATGGCATATCTGTGTGTTCCTGTCAACCCCAAAAAACCAAAAAATTCTGTTCTCAGTAATCCACTCCCTGGCCGTGTCAGGGGATGGCCGTCATTTTTCAGCTGGGGGGCACCTGTTTAAAAACAAGTGTGGTCTGATGGCGTCCAAACAATACGGTTGTAAAACCATCTTTTGTAATTCCATTCCGGCAGATTGCGATTTCAAACCGGTCGATTTCCTGCAATTCGTCGATAAACAGTTACAGTCGGCGCTGTCTCGAAAAAACCTTGATGATATCTTTCTGTGTATAGGGCATGCCCCGGTCCGGCCCTAATGGTTATGATGACCCGGAAAACAAGCCCTGCCGCATCCGGGTCATGGCTGGTTTCTATGATCCGTTGAAATGTGCCAGAACCTCCTTGAGATGTGACAGCCAGATCTCCACAAAACTGTCATATTCCGCCGTGCCTTTCAGGATCGTATGGCACTGGATGCCGGCTTTGGAAAGGATGGTTTTCCATGAATCATCTTCATCGCCTGCCATGTCATTTTTGGCATGATCCCCGGCAACGGACATAAAGGGCAACAGCCACGCGGTCTTGATTTTCTTTTCCGCCAGCCAGGAGTGAATCTCATCAATTTCCGGATATCCTTCCACCGCTCCGATGAACACAAGCGGATCCCGTTGCTGGGCCTGGAACATCAGGGCCGGATAAAATGCGTTGGCCGGATGATGGGTGCCGTGTCCCATGAAGACCACGGCATCTTCTTTCTTTCTTTCCACGGGTATCATCTCGAACAGGGCATCCACGGCTTTTTCCATGGCCATCTGGGTGGCCAGGAGGGGATGTCCCAGAATAATTTTGTCAAAATCCCCCATGGATTTAAACGCCCCCACCACCCGTGTCAGGTCATGGTATTCTGCTCCGGCAATGGTGTGAAGGCTCTGCACCGCCACGTGGGTAAACTGTTCATCTGCCATTCTGGCCAGGGCCATGGCCGGAGAATCCAGTTGTTTCCCCTGTCCGGCCAGTTTGTGCCGGATCATGCGGGAGGTATAGGCCCAGTATACCGGGATGTCCGGATAAGCGGCCCTGACTTTGCGGTCGATATTTTCAAAAGAGACCTGGGCGCTGGGTTCACTGGAACCGAACGCCACCAGCAGAATGCCGGTCTTTTTTTCTTTGTGGGTGCCATGGTGGCCGGCAAAGCCCACTGTGCCCATGGCCAGTACCAGTACCATCGCCAGAATTACCGGAATCAGTCGATTCACCATTTTTTTCATTTTTTTCTCCTCAAATAAAGATTTATTAAAAATTGGATTGAAAAAGGCCTCAGCCTTTTTCAATAAATTATTCCCTCCAGGCAGGTGCATCTTGCATCTCCTCTTTAGAAAATAGTTTCGTCCGGGGAGAAATAAAAATCCCCGGACCATCAAAATGATCCGGGGATGCCCTGATTTATCCTCAGATTGAAAAATCCTTTGTCCACGGGGATTTTCCCGCGCTGAAATCTGAAACCAAACCGTTTTTCTGATCCAGCGCCGACCGGACATCCATGACAGCTGTCCAGCCGCTTTCCCAGGCAGGTCTTCTGACTTTCGGATCTTTCCTGTCAGCTGCGCCTTCCCGACCCAAAACCCCGGTCAGTGGCATTGTGCAGCCAAAGTCCCCGATTACAGCGGCGGGCCCGTCCCGGATTTACACCGGGTTCCCTTTTCATCCACGCCAGTGGAACCTGAAAAAACATATGACACATATTCACTTGAGGCGGTATCTTAAAATAAACGGTGACGCGTTGTCAACTGCAAAAAATGCGTTATTTCGGGCAGGTGGTCCGACAACGCGATATGCAACGGACCTGCCGGTCAACCCGAATTTCAATTGTTTTTTCATGCTGATCAGGGTACGATTCAGCCTTCATCATAATAAACGGCCATGCCCTGCCGGGCACAACAAAGCATGAAAGAACAGTCCGGCAGATTGTTCTTTCATATAAAAGGATTATACATCGGGAACCGATATGAAACAGACAGATAAAAAGTATGGCGCATACCTTGGTATTTTGCACGAAGAGCTTGTTCCGGCCATGGGCTGCACAGAACCCATTGCCATTGCCTATGCAGCTGCCAGAGCAGCAGCGGTACTGGGCTGTGCGCCGGACAGGGTCCTGGTCGAAGCCAGTGACAATATCATTAAAAATATAAAAAGTGTGGTGGTGCCCAATACAGGGGGGCTGCGGGGTATTGCAGCTGCAGCTGCAGCCGGAATTACCGCAGGAGATGCAGACAAGACCCTGGAAGTCATTTCCTGTGTGGATGAGGAAGGACAAAAGAAAATTGCTGCTTTTCTTGCAGTCAGGGAAATAAAGGTCAAAAAAATACACACCAGCCTCATATTTGATCTGGCGGTGACGGTGTATAAAGGGAATGCAAGCGCCATGGTCCAGATTTCCCATTTTCATACCAATATTGTTCTGATCAAAAAAGATGATTGCATTGTGTATCAGAACCAAGACTGCGATGAGATCAATACAACCATTCTTACAGAGAGGTCCATACTGAATGTAAAAGATATCCTGGATTTTGCAGCATCTGTATTGCCTGGTGATGTGAATACCCTGATCCAAAAGCAGATTGATTATAACACAAGGATCGCAGAAGCGGGAATCAAAGGTAACTGGGGGGCCAACATCGGGTCTGTGCTGCTGGAAAGCTGGGGTGATGACATAAAGGTCCGGGCCAAAGCCATGGCTGCAGCAGGGTCAGATGCCAGGATGAGTGGGTGTGAATTGCCGGTGGTGATCGTATCCGGCAGTGGAAACCAGGGAATCGCCGCATCCGTGCCCGTCATTGTGTATGCCCGGCACATGGGGGTTGACAAAGAAACACTGCTCCGGGCGCTGGTGGTATCCAGCCTGGTCACCATTCACCAGAAAACAGGTATTGGCAGGCTGTCTGCATACTGCGGTGCAGTCAGTGCAGGGGTTGGTGCCGCTGCCGGCATTGCCTGGCTCCACAAAGGCAGGTTCAGGGAAGTGGCCCACACCATTGTCAATGCCCTTGCCATGGTGTCAGGCATCATCTGTGACGGGGCCAAACCCTCTTGCGCTGCAAAGATTGCTGTTTCCGTGGAAGCAGGGCTTCTGGGGTTTTACATGTTCCAGAAAGGCCAGCAGTTTTACGACGGGGACGGGATCGTGAAAAAAGGGGTGGAAAACACCATTGCCAATATCGGCCGGCTTGGCCGGGACGGCATGCGGGAAACCGACCGGGAAATTATCCGCATGATGCTGGGGGAATAGATCCAGCCGGAAACAGCTGGTGATGTTTTCCAGGACCCGTCTGGCCGGATCCCGGAAAACCACTTTATCCAAAGTACCGAAAAGATACTTCCTTCAAGTGGGGGAGGATGTCAATCGATATTGGTTACCCCCACCTCGTCAAAGGTTTTGATGTCCGCCAGAATCCGTGTGGCCAGATCCAGCAGCTCCATGCACACTGCCGCACCCGTGCCTTCTCCCAGCCGGAATTTCAAGTCGATGAGCGGTTCCAGCCCCAGGCGGTCGTGCATGTATGTGTGGCCGATCTCAACAGATTTATGGCTGACAAACAGATAGTTTTTAGCCGCCGGTGCCAGCTCACAGGCGATCAAAGCCCCGGCTGTGGAAATAAAGCCGTCACAGATCACCGGGATGCCCCGGACCGCAGCCCCTAGAACCAGTCCGGCCAAAGCCCCGATCTC
>JAABTU010000213.1 GCA_011389715.1 Desulfotignum sp. | reverse complement strand
AGCCCCAAAAATGATCCAATCAGAATCGGGGTTGGAAAGCGGAATGCTTTCAATTCAGAGCAACATTGTCAAACTGCCTGAGCCGCGGCTCGACAGCAGCATATCAGTTGAGCAGGCGTTGCTCGATCGACGCTCGATGCGCAGCTATAAAAACCAGCCCCTGACAATCGCCGAAGTCGGTCAATTGTTATGGGCGGCTCAGGGTATCACCGAAAAGTCGCGCGGTTTCCGGACTGCGCCATCTGCCGGCGCAACTTTCCCTTTCGAGGTATATTTGATAGCGGGAAATGTCACCGGCCTGAGTGCCGGCATCTATCAATATGATTATCATCATCACCGTTTGATGCTCCGGCGAGAAGGGGATTTTAGAGCCAACCTCACCGAAAGCGCATTGGGGCAATCCAGCATCACCAATGGCGCCATAAACATTGTCCTGACGGGTATTTATAAACGCACCACACAGCGTTACGGTGACCGCGGCATCAGGTATGTACATATCGAAGCAGGACATATTGCCCAAAATGTCTTTTTGCAGGCAGTTGCACTTGGCTTGGGAAGTGTTCCCCTCTCAGCAGTTGCTGGCAATCATCATGCACGAACCCAAAATACGGCTGGGACATTTGACATGGGGCTTGGATACCATCCTGGGCCAAAGAGAAAAAAGAACCGAGCATATCAATGTCAGTATGGAGAACCTTGACCAGAAGCCGAGTTTCAGGGAATCTTTTCGGAAAAGGCGGTGTCTGATCATCGCTGATGGTTTTTATGAATGGAAAGCTGATCCGGAGAATGGCAACAAGAAGATCAGGTACTACCAGTTGCCATCCAGGAAACCGTTTGCGTTTACCGGGTTATGGGATTCCTGGCAGAAGGATTATCAAGGGTGTACCTTTATCACAAGTGATGCTGTTGGACAGGTCAGAGATATACATGACCGGATGCCATGTGTATTGAAGCCGGAAGTGTATGTTTATTGGCTTGATCCTGGAGATCGGGAGATTCGTGCACTCAGTGAATTTCTAAAGACATCCTTCTTTGAATTCATAAAGTCAGAGACATAAAACCTTCTTTACTTGAACAGTTTCCTGCAGAAAACAAAAGATATCCGGATCATTTGTTGCGCTTTAGCCCCTGTGGAAGGCTGAAAAGTTGCACTAATGCGATAAAAAACGCAGGCATCCTAAGCTGTAAAATGCCTGCCATGAAGCTTGGACCATAATCTCTGAACGATTTCACATGCTTCATATTTCTTGGCACCAATATTGCTGATTAACACGTAGAAGAAAAAAATTGCACCTCTGCATTATTGAGGTTTATGCAATTGTCAGATCATTGACAGAAATATTTTCTGTCTGCTGAATAAACGTTTCATAAATCCGAATCTGGTGAAGGAGGGTGTATGGAAAGATATGGAGAAAATTATCTTGAGGAGCGAAAGCTCGTCAAACGATGGCCACAGCCAATCTCTGCTTTAGTGGCACTGGTGCTGACATTGGCCGTGTTCTACCTCACGTGGTGGATTTTCCAGGATCCAAGAGGACTTATGCGTATGTACACCCCTTATGTGGGGTACATGTACACCCGATGGTGGCTGATTATGCTCATCTGGA
Source organism: Desulfotignum sp. (assembly GCA_011389715.1). GTDB lineage: Bacteria > Desulfobacterota > Desulfobacteria > Desulfobacterales > Desulfobacteraceae > Desulfotignum. The sequence continues at coordinate 2,784 of JAABTU010000213.1, read as the reverse complement.
TGGTCTACATCTTCAATTACTGGCCTTTCAAACGCAAATGGCTTGAAAATACCCATCCGGTCATTAAGGGAGTGATCCTCTCAGCCATTTCGGTTATCATTCTCTGGGTCTTGATCAAAGGATTCTTTGAATACTTTCTGGGCAATTACGGACTGGCCTATTTCAATCCCGATCAATTGGTGAAACTACCGGGTGTAACGGAGTTTTTTGCCATTGAATACGCGGCCCTGGCCTGTTTGATGTTCGCGGCCATTGCCTCTTGGCTCAGCCCGGCATGGGTTGTGGCCTGTGAGGAGGTCCCTTGGCAAAAAATGAATCAGCCGGGCAAAGGAGTCAGTATCCTGATCATGACCTTTTTCCTAAGCACAGTGATTTATTTTGTGACTATGCATTCTCACATGGGCATACTCTACTATCCTTGGCAGTATTTCACCTCCATTGCACCGCCTTATTGGGAAGAATTTGCGAACACGGTTTCTGGAAATTTCCATGTATCCTGGATTATGTGTGCCACGGTCACGGTCTGGATGGTGGAAACCATCTGGGAGCGGTATCCTTTTAAGCTGATCAAAACCGATTGGAAACGTCGCATTGTGGCCTTTTTCGGCATCATCGCCATTGCTTGGGCACTGCATCTCTTTTTGTATTTTGCCCAAGAACTGACATGGGGCGAAGCCATCAGGGGCACGAGACGCGCTTTCGCTCCAGACTGGCGTTGGCTGCATGTCGGTGAAATGGCTGTTTTTTGGCTGGTTCCTGCCTTGTTCCTCAATTTTTATTGTAACAACTGGCCCCGGCGCTTCAGCCTACCGGTGAATGTGCTCGTCCGCACACTCATCACCATTATTGCCGCATTTTCGCTCTATATTTTCTATTACGCCACATCGCATACCTTTCTGGGCACTCAAAAAGGTTTTTCCCATCCCCAGCAATTTCCGATGATTCCAACCATCTGGTTGATCAATATTTGGTTGGTTCACCACTGGTTTATGGACAACTGGCCGGCATGGAAAATGGTGCCCAAGACCGAAGAAGAAATCGCTGCTGACCATGCAACTGAAAAGGCCCAAATTGAAAGCCTCAGATGGAACCCCACCTTGGGTTGGGGGCTCGGTGTCGGGTTGGTGTGTGGAATCGCCACCTATTTCATCTTCTTGGGCGTGCTCCCCTGGATATATGAATCCATCAACATTATCAAATAGAGACAAGGAGACATTATGAGTGTCGATAAAAACAATATCAGCCGCAGAGATTTTTTCAAGGGCATGGCCATGGGTGCGCTCGGTGGAGGTTTCCTGGCCATGGGTGTCTACTCTTACAGCCCATGGCGCAAAGCGTTTTTTTCCGATACACAGCGTAAAATGGTTGACATCGGAGTGTGCAAAAGCGTTAAGATAACCAATATCTCGGAAACCAGCTGGTTCAGCAACGCCGACCTTATGGGCGATATCAAGGGTGCCGGTGGTCTGCTCGTTGACCAGTACAGTTATAATTGGCCGCCATTCGGCAATGGCGATGGCCTGGGCAAAGGCGGTTACCAAAAAGGCATTGAAAAAATAAAACATCTTTTGCCGAACAATCTTGAAGAGGCCTGGGCCATTACGGAAAAACTCTCGGTGCATCCGGAAAACGCCGGGGGATTCGCTTGCCTCGTTGAGATGGAAGAATTGAATGGCAAAAAACACAAATACCTCTTGGACAGCGGATGGTCCTATAAATGGATGGATGAATGTTTCAAACGCGAAGGCATTGATGAAATGCTCAAAAACAGGGAAATCGAGGCCTTGTTCATCTCCCATGAACACTTCGATCATTACTGGGGCATTCCAGTCACGTTCAAATATGACCCGACCATTACCATCTATATCCCGGACACCTTTTACGACGAGGGTCTTCAATACCTCAAGGATTCCGGGCATAAAGGTGAAGTGATCAAGGTCAAGGCCGGACTCAAGCCCATAGCTTCAGGCATGGCCACCTTTGTCTTTGACATCCCCATCATCTGCAGGGTCTATGGTGAACAGTCCATGTACTTCAACGTCAAGGACCTTGGTCTGGTCAGCGTGACCGGATGCTGCCACCAGAGCATCATCCAATTCGCTGAAACCGCTTATCGGGAAATACAATACGAAAACGACGAGCTATATGGTATTTACGGTGGGTTGCACATTTCCCCCTTTGAAGACTGGGATCCCAAATACGACGATCTGGTCATTTCCTTGGGCCAATATGACTTTAAAAAAATTGGATGTAACCATTGCACAGGCATCCTGTGCGCAAAAAAATTCGTGGAGGCCGGATATCCTGTTGTGGAGGGGACTGCACGTTTCCGTTCCAAGGACAAGGTGTACCTGGGCAACGGAGATAAAATCGGTTTTGGCATAGACGTCTGAAAATACACCCCCGACGGCAGGAACCCGCCGCCGGGGGGCAAAACATCTCATGGAATCCGTCATGCTCTTTGATCACCTTTTCCCACGGAACTTGGTCGATACCCCCGAGGCAGTCGCTCAGGAAATGATGAAGACCGTTCTCATGCGGACGAATTTCGTACCGGTTCTGCGGCATGTCATCGGCTGGAGGGGGCTGAAACAAGGCTCAGGAACAGGGGAATACTGGACAGCCAAAATTAAGGGATATGATGGCGTTTTTGGCTTGGCGTTTCATGGAACGGATGATGATCCAAAACGGTGCCGGACAAGATTTTTGCTCCATTATTTTCCTCACCCAGATGAAGAACTTGTGGAATGCTGCTCCCTCCAGGCCGCAGCATTGGCCCAATCT
>JAABTU010000212.1 GCA_011389715.1 Desulfotignum sp. | reverse complement strand
GTAAAATTGCCACATACCTTGCCTGCAGCGGTTGGCTCATTGAGGGATCAAGTACTGACAGCATATCCTGCGGGGTTATCTGATCAGCTGTCTCTGATGGAATGGGAACATCGATCTGCAGTATTGCACGGTCTTCCAGAACCAATACAGGTCGTCCCGGACCGATGAAGGAACCTTCGTCCATAACCACTTCGCTCACTATGCCGGTAAAAGGGGCGGTAATGTGTGCATAGCTGCGGTTAACCTGCTGAACTTTTAATCCGGCGCGGATTTTTTTTACATTTGCCGCGGATTTTTGCTGTTTAACCCGGGCCAGTTCCAGGCGGTTACGGGCTATCAGATCTTCCCTGTACAGTCTTTTTAATCGGTTGACATCCCGCAATGCCTTGGCAGAAGCGATTTCTGCCGCTTTGAGTTGCGCTTTGGCTCCTGCAATTGCGGCTTCTATATCCCGGGATTCGATATGGGCCAATACAGTGCCGGAACTCACGTGATCTCCGGCTTGCACCGTGATTGATTTGATCGTTCCGTTTGTGCGGGTGCTGAGCACAGCACGCCGCCCCGGGGTTACCACGCCGGGGAAATGGCGGGGTAATGCTGTTTGCCAGGGCTGGATTTCTGCCACTTTCACGGTGGCTGGTTCTTTTGTGCCAGAATCAGATGGGGTCTCAGGGTCCTGGGATTCAAAACAGCCGGTCAGGACCAGAATGGCAAACAGTGAACAATAAAAAATGGTGAGAGATTTCCAGTCAATGATGTTCATCGGATTTCTTCCGGCAGGACCGTTAATGGATCCTTTCCATAACGCAGGCAATAGTTCATGGATGCCAGTAAAACCTTATAGTGATAGCGGGTGTATTCAAGCCTCCGCTGAAACAGGCTGGCCTGGGTGGCGAGCAGATCGGTCATGTTTCCCAAACCCTCCTCGTATCGCCTGTGTGCCAGTCTCAGTGCATCTTGAGCAGCTTCCAATGCATCGACCGAAGCCTGCCAGGCAGACCAGGCTGCCCGCCATTCACTGATGGCCAATTGCTGCTCTTTTTTTACTGTGCGCCGGGTATGTTCCACCCCGATCCGGGCCAGGGTTTTCCGGGCCCGGGCCTCGGCGATTTCTCCCTGACGTCCCAAACCGTCAAACAGGGACCATTGCAGATTAAGTGCCACAAGCCAGCCGTCGGCATACATGTCAAAGGGCTCATCTCCGTCAAACCATTGCTGCCGGGCCAGCAGATTGATTCTGGGCAGCCTTCGTGCTTTGGCCTTGTCCAGACCTGCGGCTGCTGCTTCCTGTTCTGCTTCCCGGGCCTTCAGATCACTGCGCTTTTTTGATGGCATCTGTTCAGTTACAGGCGGTACAGGCTCCGGCAAATCACTGGTCAAAATAAAATGTTCCTGAGGCGGCAGATCCAGCAATACCGCAAAATTTATCCTGGCCTTGCGCACTTCTGCTTCCGCGGTTCTAACCCGCGCTCTGCCTGCTGCCACTTCCGCTTTAGCCCTCACAACATCCAATTTTGCAACCAGACCCTCCTGATATGCGCCATCTGCCATATCCTGTGCCTGGAGTAAAGCTTCCAGCGCCATACGGCTTGCGCGTTCATCAGCTTGACGTACGGCAACCGCATAATAGGACCCGGCCACCTGAAACCGCATCAGTTGTTCTCCCCACTGATATGCCAGACGGCGTGCCTGAACCGCTTTATTGGCCTGTTCACGGGCTTTTAAGGCATCCGCATTGAATACTGGCTGTATCACCTGAATTCCCCTGATCATTCCATCCATCGGACCAAAATTCCGGTAATCGATACGCGGCACAAGGCTGAGCAACGGAACCGGAATGTCATTGATAAAAGAAGAATCCGCCCGCATCAAGGTGGCATCAATGGAAATTTTGGGGAGAAATGCCTGAGCGGAACGCTGAAGACTTGCCGTTGCAAGCGCATGTTCTGCATCCAGAATCTGCAGCTCTGTGGCATTTTTTTCAGCCAGATCAAGGGCTTGTTCAAGGGTCAGTTCTTTGGCCTGAGCAGAAGAAATCAAAAAAAATGAAACTATCATCCAGACAGCTTTCAAAACCGGTTCCTTTTTCACCTGAAAAATTTTCACCTGTAAAAAACAAGCTTAACATACACTGGTTTGTGTCACAGTGTAAATGAGGTGAATCCCTTATTTGCATATGAAAAATTGTGTATTTCTGATTTGTTTACAGGTTTTTTTGCAAAAAGCCTGGGTGTCCCCACAAATGTGTGAATGCATAGAGGGCATGGAGTGGTACCGGCTCCGATCAGGGCCGGGTCCGGTCAGGAGGCTTTGCTTTTGTGATAGACGGCATAATAGGCCACCGGAATCAGCACCAGGGTAAACAGGGTTGATGCGGCCAGGCCGAAAATAAGGGCCCAGGCAAGTCCTGAAAAAACCGGGTCCAGGGTAATGGGAAATGCACCGATGGCGGTTGTCAGTGCGGTGAGTAAGATGGGCCGCATCCGGATGGCCCCGCTCTGGAGAATCGCCTCTTTCAGGTCCATGCCCTGTTTCAGGGAAGCCTGGATAAATTCAATGAGCACCAGGGCGTTTCGTATGACAATGCCGCCCAGGGCAATCATGCCGATCATGCTGGTGGCGGTGAAAAAAATCGGATTGGAAAATCCGTCCACCGGAGAGGCAGCCACCAGGTTGAGAACAAAAAATCCGGGCATGATGCCCAGCAGGGTTAAGGGAATTGCCATCATGATCAGAACCGGCATGAAAAAAGATCCGGACTGGATGACCAGAAGAATGTATATGCCGATCAAGGCCGCAGCAAAGGCGATACCCATGTCCCTGAAGACCCGGATGGTGATCTTCCATTCTCCTTCTCCTGCCCAGTTCACCTGAATGCCTCCGGGCAGGGGATCTTTTTCAAGTTTTTTCTGCATGTCAAGGATGGCCTCTGCCGGAGCTCTGCCTGCAGTATCTGCCAGAACATACACCACTCTGTCAAGGTTCTTGTGATAAATAGGCTGTTGGTTGGGCACTCTCTGGACATTCACCAGTTCAGCCAGCGGAACCATGCTGCCGGTTTTGGACCGGAGGGGCACCGAGGTCAGTGCCACAATGCCGGAGCGGTGTTTCCTGGGCAGGATCACCCGGATGTATAAGGGATTTCTTTCCCTGGGCAGATGCAGATGTGCGGGTGTCATACCCTGAATCATACCCTGAAGGGTTGTGGTGATCTGCCGGGTGGAGATACCGTGAAGCGCGGCTTTTTCTTTGTCGATGATAAAATCGATGCGCTCATGAAGCGTTTCTGTCATGTCATCGATGTCCACCACAAAAGCTTCTTTTTTCATGATTTTTTTCAGGTGGTCTGCGGCCTGGATCAGCTGGTGGTAGGGTACATCTGCATCCGCATACAGCTCGCCCACAAGGGTTGACAGCACCGGCGGTCCGGGCGGGACTTCCACGAGCTTGATTTTGGCATTGTTTTTCCGGGCAATGGCCTCCAGGTCATTTCTCAGCCGTAAGACAATGGCGTGGCTCTGCTGGTCCCGCGCATCTTTACCGGTGAGATTGATCCGTATATCAGCCAGATTCGTTGCTTTGCGCAGATAATAATGCCTGACCATGCCGTTGAAATCCATGGGAGAGGCATCACCGGTATAGGATACCATGCTGATGATTTCCGGAACGGTTGTAAGAAAGGTTTCAAAATCCTGTACAACCGCATTGGTCCGCTCAAGGGTGGTGCCTTCAGGCATGTCAATAACGATCTGGAATTCGTTTTTGTTGTCAAAGGGCAAAAGTTTCAAAGGTACCAGACGAAACAGGGCCAGAGAGCAGGAAATCAGCAAAAGTACAATGACCAGCACAAACAACACTATGCGTTTTGGGCCCGAATCCAGAAAGGGCTGGACAATGCTGCGGTAGGTGCGGAACAAACGGCTTTGTCTGGAGATACGGTCTGATGATTCTGTATCCGGATCGTTCTGATCGATCAATTCAGGCGCTGTCGATCTGAGCAGCTTCAGGGTCAGCCAGGGCACGATGGTCAGGGCGCTCAGGGTGGAAAACGTCACGGTCAGGGGTACATTCACAGCCATGGGAGCCATGTAGGGCCCCATCATGCCGGTAATGAAAAACAAAGGGACAAAGCAGACAATAATTGCCAGGGTGGACATCATCACCGGGGGCAGGACCTCGTCAACCGCAGCCAGGGTCGCTTTGAACGGGTCGAGAACCCCCATTTTGATATGGCGCTGGATATTTTCCACATTGGTGATGGGATCGTCCACCACCAGACCCAAAGAAAGAATCAGGGCAAACAGGGTTACCCGGTTGATGGTGTAGCCGAACAGATAATTGACGAACAGGGCCAGTGAAAAACTGATGGGTACGGCAACGGCGACGATCAGTGCCTCCCGCC
>JAABTU010000211.1 GCA_011389715.1 Desulfotignum sp. | reverse complement strand
GGCATCCAGCACAATAGCTTCGGTGACAAAGTCAGCGGCTTCCTCCACCAGCGCTTTATTGATATCCACCGCCAGTACTTCAGCACCCCTTTCCGACAGGGTCCGGGCAAGGGACATCCCAAAATGGCCAAGTCCAATGATCAGAATTTGCTGGGACATGGTGAGGTTCCTTTTTTACGTCAAAAAAATTTTAGCATCCGGGCACCGTGACGATGACGAAGCCTGGGTGTCGTTTAAAAGCATGAACAATGTCACCGGACCGATACGCCCGCAGAACATGGCAATAATGATGATGATCTTTCCAACCTCATCCAGAAGCCCGGTTGCGCCGGTGGAAAGACCCACCGTGCCCAGCGCCGAGGTTGCCTCAAAAATAAGATCCCGGATCGGTATCTGCGGCTGGGTCACTTCCAACATCAGCACCACGCCAAACCACAGCAGCAGTCCGGAACCGACAATAGTAACGGCCCTGGAGATGGTTGCGGCAGTGATCCGCCGGTTCTGCAGAATCACCTCTTCGCGGTTGGTGATGTTGGCAAAAAAGGTCATGGCCAGAATACCGACGGTGGTGGTTTTTACACCGCCGGCCGTCCCACCCGGACTGCCGCCGATGAACATGAAGGCGATCATGAGAAGAAACGTGGGATTGGCGATACCCGGTATATCCAGAGAATTGAACCCGGCGGTCCGAAGGGTTGCTGATTGAAACCAGGCATTCTGGATTTTATCTAAAAAAGACAACCCTGCCAGCAGGCCGCCCCATTCAAAGGCAAGGATAAACACCGTGCCCAGAACCAGCAGTGCCCCGCTGGCGATCAGGGCGATGCGGGCAGGAATCGGCACCTGTCTGCCGGCCAGCCATTTCGGAATCACCAGGGTGGTGGCCGGTGCCATACCACCGAAAATGATCAACAGAGCCACGACATGAAGCACCGCAGGCGTTGTTTGCCAGGACATCAGGCTGTCGCTCTGGAGAGCGAACCCGGCATTGCAGAATGCGGAGACGGCCGTAAAAATCCCCCGCCACACCGCCTGGGAACCCGTATCTCCGGCTGCATAAAACATAATGGTCAGCAGAATCGCCCCCACCCCTTCGGCAGCAAAGGTAAACTTAAGGATGGTAACCAGCGACTGCACCAGGTCTTTGTGGTTGGTGTCCGCCATCGAGGCCAGCACCCGTTCATGGGTGAGGCTGATACGGCGGCCCATGGCGTGCAGTCCAACCGTGGTGAGGCCCATGATGCCCAGCCCCCCCAGCTGAATCAGGATCAGAATAAAAAACTGGCCGTATCCGGTAAAATCATTGGGGGTATCCAGTACGATCAACCCGGTGACACAGACAGCGCTCACCGCCGTAAAGGCTGCATCCACAAATCCGACAGCCCTGTTTTCCGCTGCCACCGGAAGCAGCAGCAGCAAGGTTCCCATGGCACACAGCCCCAGAAACGTCACCACCAGCAACCGGGCCGGATGGTTGAGAAAAATTTCCCAGACCGGTTTCTGGGTCTCAACCAGTGTTTTCCGGATGAAAGGTCCCTGAATCTCAAAGTCCGCCAGCATGAATATGATGCTGATCAGTAAAACCGTTGCGGTCAATGCGGAATACGGACTGGTCATGATCTGGGGCCATGCAGAGACATACCCCCCGGCTGCCCCTGCCACTCCCAGAAACTTGCCGGCAATGGGTTTGCAAAACAGTGTCAGCGCACATGAGAATATTGAGGCCGCCGCCACCGCCGCAAATATCAGCCGCCAGAAAGGAAGTCCGCTGATATTGCCGGTCTCGGCAAACAAAAAAATCAGCGGCAGAGGCGACATGGCCAGTAAAAAGCCGGTCATGCCGATCCGTCGCACGGACGAGCGTATCATCATCTGTGCACCTCAGGAGGCGGAACCGGACCGCAACTTCCGACCCCGATCATCACTTACAATATTATATTGAGGATCCGGCGCAATGGTTCGGCCGCTCCCCACAGCAGCTGATCTCCCACGGAAAATGCCGTGAGATAGTCTTTTCCCAGCGTCATCTTGCGGATCCGGCCCACCGGCACGGTCAACGTGCCGGTGACCGCTGCCGGTGTCAGTTCGGTGGCGGTCTGCTCTTTGGTGTTGGGGATCACTTTGACCCAGTCGTTATTGGCTGCCATCATGGCTTCGATATCCCCCAGGGGCACATCTTTTTTCAGCTTGATGGTAAAGGCCTGACAGTGACACCGCATGGCTCCGATGCGCACGCACTGACCGTCAATGGGCACCGGGTGGTCCGACCGCCCCAGGATCTTGTTGGTTTCCACAAATCCTTTCCATTCTTCCCGGGTCTGACCGTTGTCCATGGCCCGGTCGATCCAGGGGATCAGGCTGGCGCCCAGGGGCACCCCCCAGCTGGCGGTGGGAAATGCATCCGAGCGCAGGGTATCCGTAACGTTCCGGTCCAGATCCAGGACGGCTGCGGCCGGATCTTCCAGAATCGGGGCGGCCGCATCACCGATGGCCCGCATCTGGGCCACCAGTTCGGTCATGTTCTTGGCACCCGCACCCGACGCGGCCTGATAGGTCATGGAGGTGAGCCATTCCACCAGATCGTTTTCAAACAGCCCGCCCAAAGCCATGAGCATCAGGGACACCGTGCAGTTGCCGCCGATATAGTTTCTGATGCCCCTTTCCAGAGCGTTATCGATCACCTGCCGGTTCACCGGATCCAGCACGATAATGCTGTCATCAGTCATCCGCAGGGTGGAGGCCGCATCGATCCAGAACCCTTTCCAGCCGTTTTGGGCCAGTTTCGGCCGGACAGCTTCGGTATAGCTCCCTCCCTGACAGGAGATGATGATCTCCATTTCCATGAGCGTGTCGATGTCATGGGCATCGATCAGGGCCGGAGCCTGTTTTCCCACATCCGGGGCTTTCTGTCCGGCCTGGGAGGTGGTGAAAAAAACCGGTGTGATCTTCTCAAAATCATTTTGTGCCATCATCCGTTCCATGAGCACGGAACCCACCATGCCCCGCCATCCCACCAAACCTGTTTTTTTCATTTTTCCTTTCCTCCAAAAAAATTGATCAAACTTTTTTTATATCCGCTTTTCAAGACGGATGCCAGTCCTGAATTGATATAATTGAAAAATATTTTGCGTTGCTATCGAATCAGATCATACAGCAGCCTGATTTCCGCTTCCCACAGGGAATCATCCGGGGTTTCCAGCACCAGGGGCATATTGTCGAACCGAGGGTCGTTCATGATAAACTCAAACGGGGTCATGCCCAGCGCCCCCTGGCCGATGCTCTCGTGCCGGTCCACCCGGGAGTTGAAATCCTTTTTGGAATCGTTGAGGTGCAGGGCCGCAAGAAAGCGCAGGCCCACGATCCGGTCAAACTCCTCCATAGTGTGTTCAAACGCTTTGCGGTTGCGGATATCATAACCGGCCCCGTGCAGGTGGCAGGTATCCAGACAGACCCCCACCCGGGTTTTGTCAGTGACCTGCGCGATGATCCGGGCCAGGTGTTCGAACCGGTATCCCAGATTTGTTCCCTGGCCGGCGGTGTTCTCGATTACGGCCGTCACCCCGGTTGTTTTCTCCAGGGCCAGATCGATGGACTGTGCAATGCGGTCCAGACACTGTTCCGGTGAGAGTTTTTTCAGGTGGCTGCCCGGATGAAAATTCAGGTATTTCAGACCCAGCTGTTGACACCGTGCCATCTCTTCGCAAAAAGCGGTCCGTGATTTTTTCAGGCCGGCCCGGTCCGGATGTCCCAGATTGATCAGATAACTGTCATGGGGAAGAATAACTTCGGGGTCAAATCCAAAGTGCCGGCACTGTTGCCTGAACCCAAAAATGTTTTGTTCCTTCAGGGGCGGGGATGACCAGCGCCGCTGGTTTCTGGTGAACATGGCAAAAGCCCGGGCACCGATGCCGGCTGCCCGGTTCGGTGCATTTTCAACCCCTCCGCTGATACTGACATGGGCGCCGATGTATTTCATTCTCTTCGTGTCTCCCGTCGTGATCGGCATTATTGACAATGGGTTATATCGGTGCCATAGTTTATGTTATAATGCCTTTTGGGTAAATTGTTTTTTCATTCACTGATCCGGCCGGCTTCCCCAAACTCTCCGGCAACGGATCGGGCAAAAAAAAAGGATTCAAAATGACACTGACGAATCATATTCTTCGTTCAATGCTTTTTATCATGATACTGGTCAGCCTGACGGCGGCAACTGCGGTTGCCGGAGACGGGCAAAAAATTCCATTGTCCCGGGGGCAGGTGGTCTATGCCCCGGTCTACTCCCATATCTACATCGGTGACAGAGAACGGCCGTTTCTGCTGGCCGTGACCCTGAGCATCCGGAACACGGATCCGGATGATGCGATTGTCGTAACAAAGGTGTCATATTTCAATTCTGAAGGAAAACGTCTG
>JAABTU010000221.1 GCA_011389715.1 Desulfotignum sp. | reverse complement strand
GCCCAGCATGTACTCGATGTATTCATGGGTGAATCCCTGGACACCTTTCTGGATCTGGTTGGGAATCTGGATGGGCATGCTGCGGGATCCGAACCGGGAAATGGCCTTGGTCAAAACCTGATCTGTACAGGCCCGGGGATCTGCTTCTTCAAATTCAATATGGGTGGCCCCTTCGATATGGGCCCGGTCGCTGGTGGTGATAAAATGGGTATCATAACATTTGGCCACCTGTGCCAGCCCCTGCTTGATACACTGGATATCCACCACCATGGCATCCACAGCCCCTGTGACCAGCACCGCTTCTGTTGATGAGAAATTGCCGGCATGGGGAATCCCGTGGCGGGACATCATTTCCGCGCCTGAACAGCACATGCCCACCAGATTGATGCCGGCGGCTCCCTTGTCTTTGGCCGCCTGGATGAAAAAAGGATCATTCACAGCAGCCAGCATGCCTTCGAACATGGCAGGTTCGTGGCCGTGGACAATGACATTGACATGGTCTTCCTTGAGCACGCCCATGTTGACCTCGGCGACTATGGGGGAGGGGGTGCCGAACATGATGTCGGACAGTTCCGTGGCCACCATGGAGCCGCCCCAGCCGTCAGCCAGGGCCGTACGACTGATCTGTTTCATTAGGCTGTTGTAGTCCTGGTCGCATCCTATGTGGGTCCGGCTCATCATTTCCAGAACTTCTTTCATGGCACCCCTGGGCACGATGCCGCCTTTGCGCCACTGTTCCAAAGTGGCCTCAGGTGCCAGCCGGGTAAACGGCATCTCTCCGTCCACATTGGAAAAGGTTTTTTCCAGCTCATCGCACAGGTCTTTTCCCACATCATACACTTCCCGGTCCTGGGTGTCGATACCAAGGGAATCGGCAAGTTTTTCCAGTTTCAAGGTATCGTCAATGGAAAAGTCCGTAATTTTCTTTTCGACAATGCCTCTGAATAATTTGAGGATATGCATGCCGTGATCGTTGTGGGAGGATGATCCGGTTGCCACATTCCGGCCCAGGTTTCTGGCCATGATGGTGTCAATGGTGGCACCGCAGATGCCCACTTTTTTGTAGGGGTCTTTCGGATTGAGGCGGCAGGGTCCCATGTAGCAGTGTTTGCAGCAGGCTGATTCCACCCCGATGGGGCAGGGTTTCATGTCCGTGGCCCGGTCCAGGGCAATGACCACGCCGTCTTTTCTGGCTTTTTCCAGCATCTGGCTGGTGGCTTCGCAGGTGGTGCGTTCTGATGCCGGCACCTGTTTGGTAATGGATGTATCTTTGGCCATAATGATCTCCTTAAATTAGAAAAAAGTGGTATACATTTATAACAATTGCATATGTATTCAATTGAACTATTCAGGTGATACCGGCTAAAATATTTTTATTCCGATTTTTTTTTAAATAACATCCATGGCTGCAAACCGTGGTTCATGCAGTGGAATGAGGATGTCGGCTTTTTTTTTAACGGAATTAAGAATATCATAGGCAGCATAGGCATCCACATGGGTGCCCGGCGGGATTACCGCCATCTCCATGCCGAGGATTTCGGGCGGGGGATTCAGGTTTTCATCAATGATGCAGAATCCTGTTATGGCTGCCGTGCCTTTGGGGGTATCAACCATCACGGTCATGCCGCCTCTGGTGTGGGCCGGGGTGTGCATCACCCGGATGCCGGGAACAATTTCCCTGTCGTTGTTTATGGTCTGGATCTGGCCGTTTTCTTCAATATCCTCGATATAGTCTTCCAGGTACCGGTAATCAAGAGGATGGGGGTCGTGGATCGCCTCCATCTCTTTTTCATGGACAAAAAAACGGGCATTTTCGCATTTGTAGTCATTTTCGCAATGATCGGTGTGCAGGTGGGTGTGGATGACGATATCAATATCTGCAGGCGCAAGGCCGTGACGGGCCAGGCCCTGTTCAAAAGTGTATATTTTGCCGTTGATGGCGGTTTCTCTGTCTTTGGACTGGATGGGGTGCATCTCTCCTGTGTCCACCAGGATGGTTTCATCTGCCCCTTTGATGAGCCAGGCATAGATGGGGATGGTATAGGTCTGGCCCTGGCCGTATTGATAGGTCATCATGCTTTTGTCAAATACTTTGGTTCCCAGAACAATGGGATGGATGGTAAATGGTGTGGTCATGATAATGTTGCCTCTATGCCCAAATAATGGTGTGCAGATTTTGTGCATCAATGGTGGTGGCCGCATCCGCCCTGTTTTTTGTTTTTTTTGCCCTGGCACAGGTCAAATATGTGGAAAAGCTTCAATTCTCCTGATTCCAGCAATGCCAGGTTTTCAGCAACCGTGTCTTTTTGTGCTGCATATACCTTGATATCAGCATTGTGCAGGCCCCGCTGTCCCCCGTCGCCAATGCATTTGGTGACCACCGCATCAACGGCTTCCTCTTTGCTGAGAACCCCGGTTTTGCAGCCGGCATCAGGGTTCGCGATTTTCTGGTTTTTTTTGACAGAAATATTTCTGGTTTCAAGGTCCACCACCATAAAAAGTTCAGCCACACCAAAATGGTCATTGACCAGGCTGTCAAGCCCCTTGTCTTCTGTTACCGGAAATGCGACTTTCATGTATCCCTCCCTTGGTGCATCTCGTCCCGGCAGGTGTCATACCCGCCTTATTTTAATATAATAAGGCATCAAACGGCAAAATCAACCATTGACAGGAAAATCACACGGTGAATTCATTCTAACCGTCAATTCATCTATTTCAGGCCCTCAGAGCCGTCAAATTATTTTACCACGAAGGTTACGAAGAACACGAAGGAAGGGATTTTTCGTGTTCTTCTTGGTTTTAAAAAAGCACCACAGTCTTCGGCAGCGGTTTGATGAAGGTCTGCCTCAGGCTGTAGGTGTAGGCACCCTGGAACGGGATCATCAGGATATCGCCTTCCTGGATCTGCTCTCCGAAACAGGCATATCCCCAGACATCATGGGGGGTGCACAAAGAACCCAGGATGCGGCAGGGCTGCTCTGTCAGGCCGGGACGGGTGAGGTTCAGCACCGGGAAATAATCGGTTTCAAACCGCTCCCACCCAACCGCATTGGTGCCGCCATCTGTGATGGCCATATCCGGCATTTTTTTGTCTGTGACCTGGACGATGATGTGCAAGGCATCGTTGCAGATCCACCGTCCAGGCTCAAAGCAGATGCACGCGTCTGTCAGGGGCAGAATATGTTTCTTCAGGGCGGCGCAAATTTTTTTGGCAAAGGTTTCCAAAGGTTCTGCCGGCAGGTGAGAATGGCGCAACGGATCTTCTGATATCAGCCATTGGCCTTTTTCCGGCCAGTATCCGCCGCTGATGTCCATGAACCGGTAGGCGTTCATAAAATTTGCGGGCATGTCCCGGAGCAGCCGTCCCAAGCTGCAGATGGTTTCAACCTGCCGGTCCGGGTTCAGGTTCCAGGAAGAATGAAACTGCAGCCCTGTGCATTTTAAAAACGGATGGGTCTGGATATCCCGGACCAGGGGCCGCAGTTGTCCGGGCATGACGCCGAATTTCTGCCACAATCCCTCAGGCTGGCAGTTGATCCGGATACCTGCACAAAGTGGCTGCTGTTTTTTTCGAGCAGGGCCATCAAACGCCGGCATTCCCCTGTGCTGTCCAGCAGCAGTGTGACCCGGTCCGGGTGGGCCGCTGTCAGTTCCAGTTCTGCCATGGTTTTGCCCGGACCGCTGAAAATGATGTCACATGCCCCCAGATCCAGGGCATTTGCCAGTTCCATGCCTGAAGACACATCCAGTCCCCATCCCTGGGTCACCAGCATGCGGGATATATCCGGCAGAGAATTGCTTTTCATGGCATAGTAAAACCGGGTTTTGGGAAGATGGGCCTGAAATACGGATGTAAATCTTTGAGCCCGTTCTGTTAAAAGATCGGAAACCACCAGATAAAGGGGGGTTCCGTGGGCTTTAACCGCATCCAGATACCGCTTTTTCTGGTTGAACAGCGGTGCAACCTGGTTTTTGAGAAAAGCTGCAGACATGACGGGATGGGACGGTGCAGGCGGCCGGTTCATGGCTGGATCTCGATTTCCAGCCGCCGGGCCAGGAGCATGCACCTTGTTTCCGGAAAATTCCATCCCTGGGTATTGATGATCATATGCCCCAGAAGCCATGAGTCATAATCTGCGGGAGGCATGGTAATTCCATGCCCTGGTTTCCGGATGATATGCAGCTGCTTTACCCGGGGTTCTGAATCCAGGATTCGGGAATTGACGGCCGTAAGTATTCCGCTTTTTTTGGCATGGATGCGGATGCCCATGTGGGGGGTGAACCTTATATCATCCAGATGCCATGGCAGATTTGCCGCCACATCCAGGGCCAGTTTCAGGATATCCAGGTTTGTCGATACCATGAGCAGCTGGGGCAGGCAGTCTCCTCCCGGACGGGGGGGCATTTCTATAAGATACGGCCGGTTGTCTTTAACCACAAAATCAACCATGCAGATGCCGGTGTGCTTAGGGTTCTTGCGGCCTTTTCCAGCAGACCGGTCAGTGATGCCATGGACATTCCCGGCGGCAGGTCCCCGGGGATTTCATACCCAGCGGCTGTACCGAACGGCAGGCCTGCCGGGGTAACTTTTTTGGCCAGACGCACCAGGGTCAGGCTGTCCGGGGTGAGGATGAAATCACAGCTGTATTCAGGTCCGCATATCCGTTCTTCCACCAGTATCAGGCGGTCAGGATGGTCGAACAAAGGGTTCTGTTTTCTTTTCTCCAGGCCGGCGGCCAGTGTTTCCCAGGATTTTTGCGCATCTAACCGGTTCCGGCAGTGAAACACAAGCTCGCTGCCGCTGCCCACTGCCGGTTTCAACAAAAGTCCTGTGGTAACATCCGCCAGCAGCTGTACCACATCATCTGCGCAGCGTACCGGCCATACCCGGGGACAAAGGATTTCCCCGGCCTGCCACAATTGTTTGGAAATCAGCTTGTTTCTACAGTTCTGAACCGCGGTTACATCCGGATACTCAAGCCCAAAATTTTCTGCCAGAAGGGCGGCTGTCACCATGGACTCGCAGTCAAAGCAGGTAATGCCGGAAAGTTCCTGGTTGTATTTTTCCAGATGGACGGCCAGTGCCGGCATGATGAAGGAAAGATCGGACAAAGGACACACCAGTTCCTCGGACGGGTC
Source organism: Desulfotignum sp. (assembly GCA_011389715.1). Lineage (GTDB taxonomy): Bacteria > Desulfobacterota > Desulfobacteria > Desulfobacterales > Desulfobacteraceae > Desulfotignum. The sequence goes on along the minus strand of JAABTU010000221.1, from coordinate 11,584 downwards.
AGGAGGGGGTTCCTGTGCATTTTCCCGTACGTGGGGGGCTGTGAGAAAAAGGACCTGCCCGGGGCACGCCTTTCTGATCCATTGGATGTAGTCTGCAGTGGTGCCTGCCACAATCACTTTTGGGGCTTTAGGCGCAGCGGACAAGGCGTTCCTGTGCATGCATGACCGATTTTTGAATGGATTTATGGGTGAAGAGTGCATACAAGGGAATGGGAACCAGCCGGAACCGCTGTTTCCAGTTAAAATCTCCGCACAGAAAATCCACATATTTCAGGTGCCGGCTGCAGGCCCATTTTGTTGAGAAAACCAGCCAGCAGGCCGGCCCCTGTCTTTCCGGCCCGGCATTTGATGTGCCGCAGGTGAACCGGACCCGGCACTGCATCCAGAAAGTCCTGGAGTATCCCGGGGGTGCCGGCGATGATGCGGTTCTGTTCAATCCAGGTTTTGCCCTGCCAGGTTTCTCCGGGAAACTGAACATAATTGCCGGTTTCCCCATGCCAGGAAAGGGCCAGCAGGCCCACGGGCCGTCCTGCCTGCTCTGCCGTATGAAATGCCAGGGGCCGGTCATAGGCTTTGTGAAAACACCACCTTACCGGCCACATGTCAAACAGGACCCGGCCGGGCCACAGAGTTTCCCATATTCGTCTGCACTGGACCGGGTCCTGGGACAGGACATGTTTTATCCTCCCCATTTAGAGTCGGTGGGTGACGGTGATCCTGGAAAAATAGCCGCCAAAACTGGTTTGGGCAAATTGTTTGACCACTTCAGGATCATATGTTTTACAGCTGAATACATCCAGGTATACCGTATTGGTCAGATTGGCAAAATGCCCGGATATCAGGGATGTTTCAATGAGCTGGACCATGGAAAATCCAGCCACTTTTTCATCTTCTCCAAAATGAACCACCCGGGTTTCTCCGAAGCGCTTCATATCAATCAATTCGCATAACTGCACCACAAAGAATTTGATAAATACCGCATCCCGAATTTTTTCCGGGTCACAGGCGTAGATATCAATGGCAGATGCGATTCCCCATGCTTCAGGCATGGTTTCAAGAGTTACCTGTGCTTTTAATGAAGATACGATGTTCATGTATGGGGTTCCTTGTTTTCAGGCAGCAGCCGGCTACCATTTGGTTTTTTCTTTGTTTTTTTGATGGGACCGTTTGCCGTATTTTTTTTTGTGGTTCTGAATTTCCTGCCGGTCTTCCCAGCACAGGTCTTCTTCATGGGCTTCCTTGAATTTGGGTGCCTTGTGTCTGGATTGTCTTTTGTTTTCCCGCTGCATCATTTTTTCACCTTATGGTCCTTAGTTTTGCGGATTCCAGATTATACTCGAATCCGGAGGGTTTGATTCAGAAGATAAGCAGAAAATATGCCAGGGCTAATTTATTTTTATTTTTTGTAAAATCAAATAGTTGAAAAATAGCTGCTGGCAGATGACAGCATTTTTCCGGTATTAAATAACCGAATAGTTATTTTTCGGTATGTTTTTGCTTTTTTATTTTCGGATTTGCGGTATATGTGAAAGTATTGTATAAAAATCGGTATGTCATTGCCTGAAACTTGAGGACCCCTCACAAGCCCAAAAAAACCTGGTCATCGAGTGAAACATAAATTGTGGAGAAATGATCCTGTGCTGACCCGCCTTGTGTGCGCAGTAAAGGAAAAAAAACTGGCTGCCGCCATTGAAAAAAGATTGTCCCAGGCTGATATCCGGCTGAAGATTTTTCCCCATCCCCGCAATGCTTGGCAGGATCTGGTAAGAAGCTGCTCTGACGTATTTGTCATCAGCCGGACCCTGATCCCGAAACCAGTGGATGCCAGTGTGGCCATCCTCAACAATCTGCCGGAAAAACCCATTACCATCATTTTAGATGACCGGGAATCCTCACAGGAACATGCCACACTTCTTGGAGCAGGTGCGGATATGGTGCTGTATTCCGGACTGCCCCCGGACCGTCTGCTGGAGGCCATAGAAACCAGCCTCACTGCCAGGCAGCAGTTTTATGATATGAACAGGTTTGACCACAGGGGAAGATTTCAGCCCAGGCTGCATGACTTTGTTTCCAACAGCCGGGACATGCAGTTGTTTCTGGAGGAGGTGCGCCAGGTAGTGGCCAGTGATGCCAGTCTGCTGCTCCAGGGAGAGACAGGGGTGGGAAAAGAACACCTGTCCAGGGCAATTCATCTGGAAAGCCCCCGCTCCAGCGGTCCTTTCATCGCCCTGAACATGGCCGCCATTCCAGACCAGCTCATGGAAAGCGAGTTGTTCGGCCATGAACAGGGTGCCTTTACCGGTGCCATCCGGTCCCGGCGGGGGGCGTTTGAACTGGCCCACGGCGGTACCCTTTTTCTGGATGAAATAGGGGAGATGCCCCTGAAATGCAGTCCAAACTGCTCCGGGTCCTGCAGGATCTGGAGTTCACGCCTGTGGGGGGAGAATCACCTGTGTGGGTGGATGTGCGGGTGATTGCCGCCACCAACAAGGACCTGGACCAGGAGATCAAAAACAGAAACTTCCGCCAGGATCTGTATTACCGGCTGGGGGTGATCACCCTGACACTGCCGCCGCTGCGCCGGCGCAAAGAGGATATTCCTGATATGGCCCAACATTTTCTTGTTCAGCACTCCCAGCAGGTGGGCCGGGAGATAGCAGAATTTTCACAGGAAGCCATACATGCCATGTGCAATTATGCCTGGCCCGGAAATGTCAGAGAGCTCATGAATGTGATTGAACGGGCGGTTTTGCTCTGTCGGTCGGGCAGAATCGTCCTTGAGGACCTTCCCGCAGGGTTCAGGGAAAACCAGGAGCTGTCTCTGGAATGGCCGGAAACCGGTAAAACAGACCCGGCAGACTGGAGCGGCCAAACCCTGGATCAGGTGAAAACTGTCCTCATCACCCAGGTGGAGAAAACATACCTGGAAATGGTGCTGAAAAAAACCCGGGGCCGGGTGGGGGAAGCAGCCAGGAAGGCAGGTATTCATCCCAGGGGCCTGTATGAAAAAATGAAAAAACTGGGAATTGATAAAAACCAGTTCAAGCCCGGGCAAAAATAATATGGTAAAAAGAATTTTACTGATCCCTTTTGTTTGCCTGGCTGCAGCCATTGGTCTGTTGTATGCAAAGCCCCATATTTCGGGCAGGTTTCAGCACCCGCTATCTGTGCCGGTGCTGACAGGAAACGGTTATGAACAGGGCATCACGGTCCATTACCATGAGCGGCCCCCCTATTATGTGACAGGCCCTTTAGGGGTGTACGGCCTGTGTGTCGATCCGGTAAAAAAAGCATTTCTTTCAGCAGATATCCCTGTAAAATGGATGAAAACACCGGCAGCCAGACAATTGGATGTGTTAAAGTATAACGGTAAAAACAATGCGGTTATCGGCTGGTTCAAAAATCCCTCCCGGGAAAAATTTGCTGTTTATTCCCCGTATATTTACCAGGACAGGCCCACCATTGCCCTGGCCCGGGCAGACAACCCGGGCATGAAATCGGGCCTGCCTCTGGCAGAAACCGTGAAAAATACCGACTTGGTTCTGCTGCGCAAACAAGGCTATTCCTATGGAAAATTCATTGATGATATGATAGCAGCATATACTCCAAAACAGGAGATCACCACGGCTGAAAATATCGGTATGCTGAAAATCATCCATGCAGGCCTGGCTGATTATTTTTTTATTTCTGAAGAAGAAGCCTTGGCACTGATCCGGACATCTGGATTGCTGCCGGATCAATTCGCCTTTATCCGGTTTGCCGATGTGCCGAAAGGCAATAAGCGCTATCTGCTGTTTGGCCGGAAAACCGATCAGGATATTATGGAAAAGATCAAAACTGCCATAAGGCTGCACAGGGATTTTCAAAATGAAAGATAACCACCCAAGGAATCTGTTTTGACCCACAAAATTGCCACGGCACTGACCGCTGTTTTTCTTCTGGCCCTGTTTTGTGCCGGTGTGCTTTTGCATGACCTTCACATCCGCAAAAAAGCCCATGCCAGATTTGTATCCCATGCCGGGATCGTGGGCAACGCCCTCTGGAACCACAATCGGATGGGGGCTTTCCAGTATTTGTCCCTTGCCTGCAGATCCCACAATTATGCATCCATTGTGATGAAAGATACCAGAGGGAAACTATTTCAACAGGCATCCGGAGAAGCCCCGGGAAAACTGCAGCAGTTTTTTACCGGCCTTGGGTTGATACCCCGGGTAACCCTTGCCAGTCCAGTCCGGTATAATGACAAGGTGATCGGAACCCTCCAGGCAACGTGGTACTGTGATACCATCTATTTTGATACGATTGTCCTGGTTGTGCTGGTGCTGGTGTTTGTGATTTTTCAATTGTACAGGGGACTGGTGCATGAAAAAAAAGTACTGGAAGACCGTGTTGCCCACCGCACCAGAGAATTGTCCGATTTAAACACAAACCTGCAGCATGAGATAAAGAAACACAAAAAATCCCAGGAGGCCCTTCAGAAAAGCGAAGAAAGATATCGGGCCTATTTTGAAGAAAATATTGCCGGAGCATACATTTCCAGCCCTGCAGGGCGGCTGATCGCATGCAATCGGGAATATCTGCGTATTTTCGGATTTTCAGACAGGCGCCAGGCACTTGACACTCCCGTGCCCGACATCTACACAACCAAAGCAGACCGGGAAAAATTTTTAGAAATTTTGTTGAAAAACGGTCGAATTTCCGGCCATGAAACCACGTTTAAAAGAACAGACGGCACCCTGATTCATTTGATCGAAAATGCAGCAGCTGTATGTGATAAAGAGGGAAACCTGCACCATATTCGGGGATTTTTACTGGATATTACAGAAAAGCGCTCCCTGGAATCCCAGCTGATCCAGACCCAGAAAATGGAATCCATCGGCAGGCTGGCCGGTGGTGTTGCCCATGATTTCAACAACATGCTCAACGTCATTCTTGGACATACCGATCTGGCCCTGGACAAGGTGGCGCCCTCTGCACCGCTGTATAAAAATCTGCAGCAGATCCGCAAGGCTGCCAGCCATTCCGCAGACATTACAAAACAGCTGCTGGGGTTTGCCAGAAAGCAGGCCATCTCACCCAAAGCCCTTGATCTGAATGAAACAGTGGAAGGGATGCTTAAAATGCTGCGCCGCCTCATCGGTGAGGATATCGACCTGCTTTGGCAGCCTGCCAAACGCCTCTGGTCCGTGAAGATAGACCCGTCCCAAGTGGACCAGATCCTTGCCAACCTGTGTGTAAATGCCAGGGATGCCATTACAGACATGGGCAAGCTCACCATTGAAACCGGTATGAAAACCTTTGACAAATCCTATTGTGCGGATCATCCAGGTTTTGTCCCCGGTGATTTTGTTCTGCTGGCAGTCAGCGACAATGGCTGCGGCATGGACCAGGAAACACAGGCCAACCTGTTTGAACCGTTTTATACCACCAAAGGCATAGGAAAGGGAACAGGTCTGGGCCTGTCAACTGTGTACGGCATAGTCAAACAGAACAAGGGATTTATCAATGTGTATACCGAGCAGGGAACAGGCACGGCATTCCATGTTTATCTGCCCCGTCATGGGGATGAAACCCGGCAGATGGCAGAGGTGTCTGCTGCACACATGCCCTCGGGTAACGGGGAGACCATCCTGATTGTGGAGGATGAAGATGCCATTCTGGAGCTGCTTCAGACAATGCTGCAGCAGCTGGGTTATTCAGTTATTGCAGAATCTTCACCCAGCCGTGCCCTGGCGCTGGCCAGGGCGCATGACGGCAGGATTCACCTGCTGATCACCGATGTGGTCATGCCGGAAATGAACGGCCGGGAACTGGCCAGGCAGATCACAGCACTTTATCCGCAGATCAGGCTGTTGTTCATGTCCGGCTATACCGCCAATGTGATCGCCCATCAGGGGGTACTGGACCAGGGGGTGCAGTTTATCCAGAAACCCTTCTCCATGCAGGAAATCGCAGCCCGGGTAGATACGGCATTAAAGCAGCAATAGGCCATCTTTGCCGTTTGCAGTTACCAGTCAGGCTCAGGTGACATCCAGGGCTAATTATGAGATCCCCCCCCATCTGATTGTTGATCATAAACACAGTACTGGTTACGTCCCATGGCTTTTGACCGATACAGTGCCTTGTCTGCCATGGCGACCAGGATGTCTTTAGATGCGCTTTGTTCCGGGATATATGTACCGATACCCAGACTCAGGCTGACATATCTGCTCACAGGCGATGTGTTGTGGGGAATGTGCAGATTATGTATGGCTGAGCGGATTCTTTCCGCAATCACTTCAGCCCCCTGGATGCCGGTGTTGGGAAGAATTGCGGCAAATTCTTCTCCACCGTACCGTGCCGCCAGGTCGCTTGATCGGCAGACATTTTTTTCAATTACAGCAGCAACCTTTTTAAGGCAGTCATCTCCTGCCTGATGGCCATATGTATCATTGAAATGCTTGAAAAAATCCAGATCGCAGAGGATAAGTGATAATGGACTTTTATCGCGGATATGTCTGTGCCATTCATTTTCCAGGCATTCATCAAATTTGCGGCGGTTGGGTATTTGTGTCAACCCATCCATCACAGACAGGGTTGTCAATTTTTCATTGGCTTTTTTAAATTGTTTTTCCGCTTTAACAGTATCCCGGATATCAACAGCATACCCGTTAAATCCGTTTGTTTTGCCCGAGGCCGTATAGCTGATTTTGGCAAAACACAGTGCCCATATATAAGCAGGCGTGCCTTTGCGTTTCAGCCGGCACCGGAATTTTGCAACTTTTTCGGTTTCAAACAGTGCAACCATAAATTCTTCAGCCCGGCGGAGATCAAAAAAAACCTGGGTTGCAAAATCGGTTATCTGACCGACAATCAAATCAGAGGATTCATATCCCAGCATCCATGCAAATTCCGAATTTGCCTCGGTGATGCCGCCATCCATGCGCACATGGAAAATGCCGATGGGCGCGCCCCGGTAAATCTCTTCAAGATGGGCTATCTGCTGTTGTAACCTATCCCGGTGCTGCACCTGTGCGGGAATTTCTCTTGCCAGAATAGCATGGCCGCAGGTTTCATTCTGCTGATTGACAATGGGGGAATAATACATTTCACAGGCAAGGGATTTGTGGTTTTTGCCGGCACAGCAGGCAGATGTCATAACCGCCTGTCTGGCGCAGGTCAGATCTTCTATATTTATGGGAATACAGGTGTCCAGACTGCAGCCGATCATATCATCTTCTGAATACCCGAAGAGTTCTGTTGCACCGGTGTTCCAGGAAGTGACCTGAAAATCCAGATTTGTTTCCAAATAGCCAAGCCGGGCCTGGCCGATAAGGTTTCCCAGTGCAAGAATTCTATCAAACAGTTTAATATCCATAACAGGCAGAAATTGTGTAATTTATAATTGCGTGATCCTATGCAATTTTTTTAAATTACACAAGAACGAAATCTGCTGTCACAATCTTTTGTCCGTCGCTTCAATACCGCATTCATCCGGATGTTCAAAACAGTTTTCCACCTGGCTGCGCAATACCGACCGGGTGTCTGCATATCTTACCACCAGCCAGTATCCGATACTCATGGCAAACACCAGGGCAGCAGTTGCAAAAATATAATCCGGAGAAATCACTGTAAAATCAAGTATGATGACTTTCCGGGCAATGGCCATAAGGGCTGTGGCCATGACAATCTTTACATGAATAACATCATCCCTGAGATAAATGGTGATATTGATGAATATCTCAATGGCGATCAGAACCGCCATAAATGCCCCAAAGGTAGCCAGGATATCGCTGATGTTCATGAGCATGACAGGTGGTGCGCGCAGTTTTTCATAGATTTCCCAGGCCACATCCACCACCCCCCAGAGGATTACCAGGGTCATCAGGACTGCCAGGCAGCGGACACTGAAGCGTATGAGAATCCGCATCTTCTGGATTAATGGTTCATTCGGGTTGAACATATCATCCATAATCTGACATCCTTGTTCTGTGTTTACTCCATATGCTTAATCAGCGGGAAAACCGGATGGTCAGGCCGGTCACAACCCCCCAGACCGAGTTGTAAACAACCACCAGAAGGGGGGTCCATATGCCCAGATCCATGCCGACAAACCCTTGGCCGGCCACATGGGGAAAAATGTAAAAAAGCTGGACCGCTGTGGGGAAAAGGCTCAGCAGGCTGCCTTTAAGCAGGAACCGGGATTTTAAAAACGGCAGGATGAACAGCAGTCCCCATATGCCGCCCCACACAATTCTCGGATACAGCCACGAAGGTGTCAGCGCCGGTGCAATGGATACGCCAAGCAACCGGGCAATGCCCTGTTCTCCAAACTGCCATACCACAAGGCTGTTGGCCAGGGCTCCCAGGCACCCGGCTGAAAAGCAGATCAGCAGGTTTTTCATGATGGACGGATCCTTTGGGTTTTTTGTATGTAAAAATAATTCATGATACGGCAAAATCTGGTGTAATGCAAAAAAAATCAGCCTACAGCAGGACCAGTGCCACCAGACACCCCGGCACCATGGCAGCCAGCATCAGCAGGGGCAGTTTGAAATGGTCCTTGAACCCGGCAATGAAGGCAAATATGAACCCCTTGACAAGGGTATTGGTCAGGCAGGCAAGGATAATTCCCAAAACCGCTACCTCATTGGCCATATCCTGTCTGGCAGACCGGGACAGAGAAAGGGCGATGGCATCCACATCAATCAGGCCGGACACCACTGAAAGCACATATATACCGTAACTGCCGAACCATTCCTTCATGGCTTCGGACAACAGCAGCACAGCCGCCAGCAGCAGTCCGAACTGCAGGGCCATGCCAAGCTGCAGCGGATTTTTCAATGCAATGGGTTGGCGGGTGTCAGGCTTGTTTTTTCCCCGACGCTGCCAGACAAACACCAGGGCGCAGAACAGGCCGGCAAACATGGTGGTCAGGGGAATCCACAGTGCGCCCAGCAGCCCGGGGTACACAACAAGGACCTCGATGAAAACCCGGATAAACATGATGGCAGCAGCCAGCAGAACACCCGCTGAAAAAAGGGCATTGCCCTTTTGTTTTTTTGCAAAACGGGCCAGGCTGAAAGTGACAGCGGTGGAAGACACCAGTGCACCGCCGATGGCAGTTACCAGCACCCCTTTTTTTTCTCCGGCAATCTGGATGACCACATATCCCAAAAAAGAGATGCCTGAGATCAGTACCACCATCCACCAGGTCCAGTAGGGATTCAGAGCCTCCCAGGGACCATACCCCTTGTTGGGCAGCAAAGGCAGCAGCACCAGGGAAATAACCAGCAGCTTGAGGCCGGAAAAAAAATCTTTGGGGGTAATCTTTCTGAGCCAGGAATGCAGCACCGGTTTGATCCCGAGCAGAGAGATGACCACCACCGTCACCCCCATTGCCGGAATCGGATGGCCAAGGGCTGCCCAGGATGCCAGAACAAATGTCAGCATCATGGTAAAGGCGGTGGTTGTGCCCACATCCTTGTTGGCACGAACCTCCAGGATGTGTGCGGCAATGATCAGAGCGCAGACCCCGAGAAACCCTGCCACGATAAACCAGGGGGTGATCTGTTCCGACACCAGGGCGCTCACCCCGCCCAGCAGCCCGATGAGGCTGAAGGTGCGGATGCCGGCAATACGCTCTCCTTCACTTTCTTCCCTGTCGCTCCAGCCCCGTTCAGTGCCTATCAAAAGACCGATGGCCAGTGCTGCTAGTAATGTACGTACAAGATCATAGGGAGATTCCATATCATTCCTTTTTTGAAAAAATGCCAAGGTGCGAGAATGTGTTTTTCATGGCATCGTAATGAGAGCCTTTCCAGAAAATTTTCCGGCACTGTGGACATTGCAAAAAATCAAAAAAATACTGTCTGGTTCTGGGCTCCAGAAGGTGGATTATATCATTCTTGCTTACCGGCACAAGCTGTTTGTTGCATGCGGTGCACCGTGAAAAAAAAACAATCAGGTGCCGCAACCCGAAAAACTCAACCACCTCCAGAACCTGTTCATAGGGTAAATTGGACCTGATCCGCCTGGCAAACGCAATTTTTTTGCGTTTCAGCAGCAAGGTATCCCGGGTCAGGACAATACGGGATTGGGCCTGGGCAATATCGGCTATCTCATCATCGGAAAAAGAGGAGGAGCAGGCAACATTAAATCCCAGCAGGATCAGCAGCCGCCCAAGTTTAAGCACATTCACATCTGCAATGAATCTGATACAGTCAAGGGGTGCCGGCCGCAGCATGGAAGGGGACAGTACATTGAACGGCGTCTGGACGGCATGCACCTGCAGCGTCCCTGGTGCGGCCGGAACAAAGGATAAATCAACTTTTCGGCCGTCAAACCGGATACTGCCCACCTCTGTATGAGGAATGCCCAAAGATTCAATGATATCTTTGACAGATGCTCTGCGTGTCAGAGAATACGCCAGCGGGCGGCCTTGATGGTTTTTTGCCAGAAAAAAATCAAACGGCGGGTCAAACATTACAAAAATCTTCACTTGAGATCCCCTGGATTTTCCACTTTTCCCACCATGCCACTCCAAACAATCCCGCCCATTATGTCTCATTCACAATGGCGCTTTCCTTTACAAATAAGATAAGATACAATACCACAGTTTACAACAAAACAGGAACAAAAACACAGACCGAACATGCATAACCATCTTCTGTCTGGAATGAGGCATCATCATGTTTGCAGAATTTACCCCGGACGGATTTACCACCCCCATTGCGGGGATTGAAATGAAAACCCTGGTTTACGGTGAAAAAACCCTGCTGGCCCGGTTCCATCTCAAAAAAGGCAGCGAACTGCCCTCCCACACCCACCCCCATGAGCAGACCGGATGCCTGATTTCCGGCAGGATGCGGCTGCATATCGACGGCAGGGCGTTTGAGGCATGGCCCGGAGACAGCTGGGTTATCCCCGGGGATGTGGAACACAGGGCTGAGATTCTTGAGGACAGCGTGGCCATTGAGGTGTTTTCACCTGTGCGCGAGGAGTTCCTGCCGGAAAATCAGGGGAAGTAGAACCGGCTGCAGACCATCATACCCAATACAGTGAAGGAATCATAAAAAAATATCCCAGTTTGCTGAATGCCACATGGTTATTTCCTGAAACATCTGTTTTCTTAATAGGGATGCCGAAATCCAAATTGCATTTGTTGAAACATTTTGCAAATTGTTCTCTTGACCAATGGTAAAAAAAGAGGTAATTATGAATTTTAAATCGGTTATAACAGCTGTCACCGGGCGGTTAACTCAGCGGGAGAGTGCTACCTTCACACGGTAGAAGTCACAAGTTCAATCCTTGTACCGCCCACCACCTTCCTGTCCCCTGCCATCTTTATACCATCAGTGCCGATGTGGTTTCCGAAATAAATCCGGACCAGTTTGCTGAAAAGCCAGGGCCGGTTTGAAGCGTGTGCCCGTTTAAATGCCTTGCATAGGAACGGGTATACGTCTATGATACAACCAAATTTCATGTCTAACTTATTAAATTTAAAATTAATATTGGAGGCAACACCTGCCGGACTTACAACGGGCTGTTTTCACCCAAAGCGGTTTCCCCATCAAATGGCTGTAACGGCATGGCGTGGTCACAT
>JAABTU010000209.1 GCA_011389715.1 Desulfotignum sp. | reverse complement strand
TGTCCGGATCATGGGTATCTGTATCCGGAGCAGGCCAGAAAGGAAGCCAACGATACATTTGTCTGTACCCGCTGCGGCAAGGAAGTTGACATCGGCAGGGTCATTAAAATGTCCAAGTCCAAAAAAAACGTGGTGGATCCCAACGACCTTCTGGAAAAATACGGGGCAGATGTCACCCGGCTTTTCTGTCTGTTTGCGGCACCGCCGGAACGGGACCTGGAATGGAGTGAAGACGGTGTCGAGGGAAGCAACCGCTTTATCAACCGGGTCTGGCGCCTGGCCCTGGAATGTATGCACAAAATTGACAAACAACAGGTGTCTGCGTTTACCGGGCCTGCGGCTGACCTGAAAAATCCGGCAGCCAGATCCCTGTATATCAAAACACACCAGACCATCCAGAAGGTAACTGCAGATATCGATGAAAGCTTTCATTTCAACACGGCTGTGTCGGCGGTTATGGAGCTGGTAAATGCCGTATATGCGGTGGACCTGGACAGTGCTGACAACCAGATGCACTCCGTGGTACTGTCTGCCATGGAAAATATGGTGCTGCTGCTCAGTCCCATTGTTCCGCATTTTTGTGAAGAAATATTTGAGAAAATGGGACACCAGGGGTCCATTCTGGAACATCCCTGGCCCGCATTCCGCAAAGACAGCCTTGAAAGCGATGAGGTGCTGGTGGTGGTTCAGGTGAACGGCAAACTGCGGTCCAGATTCAGCGTGGACGCTGACGCGCAGGAAGCTGCCATAAAAGAAACCGCCCTTGCAGATGACAAGGTGGCCAAACATATCCAGGACAACCCGGTGAAAAAGATCATCCTTGTGCGCAAAAAACAGATCCTTGTAAATATAGTGGTGTAATATGAAACAGTATGGCATGAAAAACAGTACTGTGGGAAAGGCAATCTGGATAATGGCGGGGATATTGCTGCTTGCCGGCTGCGGGTACCGCCTGGAAGGGGGCGGTTATCTTCACCAGGGGGTCACCCGTGTCGGGGTGGAGGTGTTTGAAAACAACAGCGGTCAGACCCGGGCCGGTATCGATTTTACCAATGAACTGATACGGGAAATTCAGGAAGAAAGCGATACACAGGTGGTGGATCCAGCCGATGCCCCCCGCCGGATCAAAGGAATCGTCAAAGCCATCACCTTTTCCACCCTGTCCCGGTCTTCCACGGAAACGGTTGTTGAAAGAAGGGTAACTGCAGTGGTGGATGTTCAGCTTCTGGATACAGACAAAGATATTCTCTGGTCTGTGAGCAATTTTTCCTCGTCTGAATCTTTTCTGGTGGATGCGGACAATACCAATGACCAAGCCAATATCAATGAAGCCATCGCGATAATTGCACAACGGGTTGCAGAGCGGATCGTCAGCCAGATGATGGTCAACTTCTAGCAGAATGCGTACAATGCACAGACAGGATCTGCCCACAGGCACCTTGTCTGTGCATTACAGCCGTCAGGCATTCACAAGTCTGGAAAGGCGTGAAATCTTTCTGGAAGCGGTTTTTTTATGGATGATGCCTTTCTGGGATGCTTTTTGAAGGGCGGACTGATTCTGGCGCATCAATTCCACGGCAGCGTCATCACCGGCTGCTGTGGCTGTGCGCACCTTTTTTTCCAGGGTTTTCAGCGTGGTTTTTACCGATCTGTTTCTCTGTCGTCTGACCAGATTCTGTTTTGCCCGTTTTTTTGCAGATTTGTGGTTGGCCAATTTGCGTGTACTCCTTATATTCGTCAATTACAGTGTATTATATTAATTTCAAAAAGAAACAGATATAAAATTTTTTGTTTTTTGTCAAGGAAAATATAGCATGTCTCTGGTTAAAAACACAGCTTTTGTCAGTGGTTTTACCCTTGTAAGCCGGATTTTCGGGGTCATCCGTGATGCCCTGATTGCCATGGTTATCGGCACATCCGCCCAGAGTGATGCATTTTTTATTGCATTCAGGCCCTTTGACCTGCTCAGAAAACTGTTTTCCGACGGCATATTCAGTATCTCCTTTGTGCCGCAGTTTTCCCGGTATCTGGAAACCGGCCGCAGAGAAGAGGCGGTTTCCATGGTGTTTTCCGCACTCATTCTTTTGTCTGCACTGGGGGTTTTTCTAATGGTCTCTGCTTTGCTGCTGGCACCCTGGATACTGCGGATGATGGCACCGGGGTTTGTGCCCGGAGGAGAACAATTTGCTTTCACCCTTGTGCTGTTTAAAATCATGATCCCCTATCTGTATATCATCATGGTGATCTCCCTGTGCATGGGGGTGCTCAACACCCTGGGAAATTTTTATGTGCCGGGAATAACCCCCCTTGTGTTTAACCTGGTGGTGATTCTGTTCACCCTGTCTGCCACCGGGTATTTTGACATGCCGGTCACAGGGCTTGCCCTGGGTGTTGTTTTTGGCGGGCTTGTGCAGCTTGGGTTTCAGATTCCCTTTATGGTCCGTTGCGGCATGCTGAAACCTGCCCGGTTTGTTTTGTGGCATCCCGGTGTGGTGCACAGTGCACGAAAAATGATTCCCTGCATGGTGGGGGCAGCCCCCTATCAGGTGAATATTCTTGCGGCTTCCTTTTTTGCCTCTTTTCTGCCCGAAGGCAGTGTGTCTTTTCTTTACTATGCAGACCGGCTGGTGCAGTTTCCCCTGGCGCTGGTTGCAGTGTCTTTTTCCATTGTCCTGCTGCCTTTTTTTTCCAAAAAAGCAGCAGCCGGGAAGATGGATGACATTGTGCCGGTATTTGATACCGGGGTCCGGCTGGTGATGTTTGCGGCCATACCGGCCATGGCAGGGCTCATGGTCCTTAACGGCCCCATTGTCCAGCTTTTGTTCGGCCAGGGTGCGTTTGGCGCTCATGCCGCTGCCCGGACAGCGCAATGTCTGTTTTTTCTGGCAACAGGGTTGTGGGCCTTCATCGGATCCCGTGTTTTTGTCACCCTTCACTATGCAGTGTCCAATTTTCGGGATCCGTTTTTTGCCGGCATCCTCAGCATATGTGCCAACTTTGTATTTGCATCTGTGTTGACAGGTCCCATGGGGATTACAGGGCTGGCATTGTCTGTGTCCCTGTCATCGGCTGCCGGGTTTGTGTATTTGATTTTTCATCCCCCGGCACAGGTGCGGTTTTCACGCATCCAAATGGTTATTTCAGCTTGCAGAGCCCTTTTTTTATCTGCTATAATGGCATTTGCCGTAAGATGGGCTGCAGGATTTCTCATCAACGATGCACACGGAAAGCTGCTGCTGGGTGCAGGGGTAATGGCCTGTGTGGCCTTAGGCATTGCAGTGGTTGTTTTTGCTGCCAGGGCCATGGGGTTTCCTGAGTTCGACATGGCAGCACAATGGGTGAAAAAGGGGGCAAAAACAGACTGATTCATATGGGAATTATTGAAAAAACAGGTTTTTTCATGGCCATTGCCCTCATGGTTGTACTCTTGTTTCTGATTGTGTTTTCTGAAAACGGGATCAAAGATTATGACCAGCTGAAAGTAAAAAAAGCAGCTGTGTCATCCCGGATACAGGTTGCAAAACAGGAAAATGCAGGCCTGGAAAAACAGATCCTGCGGTTGAAACAAGATATTTTATATATCAAACACCTGGCCAGGCATGAGCAAGGCATGGCAGAACCTGATGAATTGATTTTCAAACAAAAATAAGACAAGGCAGAACCTATGGACCATGAATACAATACCCTGTCCCTGGCAAAAGCATATGAAAGCCAGGGATATTATCAGGATGCAAAAGATATATATGACAGCCTCAATGAAAAGTTTCAGGGAAAAGACACAGATGTTCAGGCTGCCTGTACACGCATGAAAAACGTCCTGGAAAATGCTGCCGAATCCAGCAGTTTGATGCAGACAGAACAAGACAGAAGTGTTGACATCACACAAGGTGATGCCCGGGTGGCAGAACATCTGGAAGAGTGGATCAGGCTGTTGGTCCTGCAGAAACGTCTGGGTCTGTTCCGGCGGATTCAGGCAAGAGTGGTGTAATCCATGTAGGGGGACCGGTATCTCACCGGCTCAAAACAACGCGGAATCCCAGGCTGTTTCTGACAGCCACAGGCTTGTAGAAACTGCGAAAGGCGCATCTCTGGTATTTGCCGTTCTGGAACCAGCCGCCCCCGCGGACAACCCTGTGATCCCCTTTTTTCCCCAAAGGATCTACAATATTATCCTGGTAGGTATCTGTCACAGGTCCTATACTTCTGCGCCATAAACTGTGGCTTTTGCATGCATCCAATACCCATTCCTGGACATTGCCGTGCATGTCGTAAAGCCCCCAGGCATTGGGCTGCAGCATCTTGACCGGATGGGGTTTAAAATCTCTGGGCGGGCCTGCCAGACCGGAATTGTAGCAATACCAGGCCGTGTTTATCAGTGACGGTTCCGGATCGACACAGGAAATGGTGGTGATGGG